>JAUXOG010000133.1 GCA_030682385.1 Bacteroidota bacterium | reverse complement strand
AAAAGTTTCTTTTACACCTTCTTCTAAAGTAATCTTCTGTTGAAATCCCAGCTCGTTTTTGGCTTTCGATATATCGCAAATCCAAGCATCGGCAATCATATCTTTGCTTTTTTCAAAATTAAATACTGATGGCTTCCGACTGAAAAGATCAATCAGATTGTACAATGCAGCAACAAGTACAACTAAAAATTCAGGAATCCGAACTTTGATAGTTTTGCGATGGATAATTTCTTGTGTAACTTTTCCAATATCTTCCCAAGTATATGCTTTCTCGCTTCCAATGAAATATGTTTTTCCAACAGCATCAGGATGCTCGCCCGCTAAAATAAGTCCATCAACAACATCATCAACATGCAAAATATTTACATATTTACTTTTAAAGCCTACCAACGGAATAATACCATTATTAACAGTTTTAAAAAAATCTAACGTTGCCGTATCGCGCGGACCGTAAACTGCCGGTATTCGAACAATTGTAACCGGAATTTTATTCTGAAAACTTAATACTTCTTTTTCAGCCGCCATCTTACTTTTTCCGTAAGTAGTTATTGGCTGCAACTTCGATTCTTCATTCACCGGTTTACCATCGGTTGAAGGACCGACCGCAGATAAACTCCCTGCAAAAACGAACCGCTTTAAATTTGAATGAGTTTCGGCAGCATGCAACAAATTTTTAGTTGCTTCTTGATTCCCAAGAAAATATCCACTTTTGGTTTTCGATGCAGTAACTCCTGCAATGTGGTAAATATAATCGACATCTAAAACTGCTTTTCGCAAGACCTCAACATCGAACAAATCGCCGTAAACATACTCAACAGGTAACTCTTTCAGCCACTTATTGTTAGAGTGTTTTCGGACCAAGCATTTTACATGATGTCCTTGATTAATAAGGTATTTGACCAAATGGCTGCCTATAAATCCGGTTGAACCTGTAACAAAAATTTTTATCATCTAGAATAAATTGGGTTGATTGACTTTTTTAATTATATGAAGTATATTAAAAATAAAATTTGTATTCAAATATAAGGATTATTTAAGGAGTTTAATAATGGCAGCTCGTTTTTCGGACAGGACGTCGTTTTTCAATTGGCGAAAGAACATGACGGATTGGGCAACATCATTTAAAGGGAAATTTAACTGGAAAACAAAAAACGGAACATCCGCAGAAGTGGAAACAAAACCTGATGTTACTGTTATTGACGAAAGTGGACCTAAAATCCCGGTCGATCTTTTTGATAAATGTTTTTCTTTCACTCGCGCCGACGAGGTTAAAGCCGCAGGTCTATATCCATATTTCAGAACAATCGAGGAAAACGAAGGTCCTGTTGTTCAAATAGAAGGACGCAAAGTAATAATGGCTGGTTCAAATAATTATTTGGGTTTAACTGCACATCCGAAAGTTAAAGAAGCAGCAATTAAAGCTGTAGAAAAATATGGAAGCGGTTGCTCGGGGTCAAGATACTTAACCGGCACCCTCGATTTACACAACGAGTTTGAGTCGAGAATGGCTAAATTTATGGGAACCGAAGCCTGCTTGCTTTTCAGCACCGGTTATCAAACAGCGCAAGGAATAATTCCAACACTTGTTCAACGCGGCGAATATGTAATTACCGACAAAGATAATCACGCAAGTATCGTAGCCGGTGTTGTAATGGCAAAAGGAATGTTTGCCGACTTCGTTCGTTACAAGCATAACGACATGAACGATCTGGAGCGTGTAATTAAACGGCTTCCATTAGAAGCCGGAAAATTAATTGTAACCGATGGCGTTTTCAGCACGTCGGGCAATATCGTCGAGTTACCAGCACTTGTATCGATTGCTAAAAAATATAACGCCCGAACTTTAGTTGACGACGCTCATTCAGTCGGCGTTATTGGAAAAGGGGGCAGAGGAACTGCGAGTCATTTCAATTTGGTAGAAGAAACCGATTTAACATTCGGAACTTTCAGTAAAACATTTGCTTCGCTTGGAGGTTTTGTTGTCGGCTCGGAACGGGTTATAAATTATTTGAAGCACCATTCAGCAGCATTGATTTTTAGCGCCAGCCCGACACCCGCGTCGGTTGCAGCGGCATTAGCAGCTCTCGATATTTTAGAGAAAGAACCGGAACGGATCGACAAGCTTATACGCAACGCAAACAAAATGCGACAAGGTTTCAAAAAAGCCGGCTTTAAAATTATCGATGGACAAACAGCTATCATACCGGTAATCATTGGGGATGATATGCTCGCATTTACATTGTGGAAAGAATTATTCGACAACGGCGTTTTTGTGAACACATTCATCAGTCCCGGCGTTCCACCCGGAATGCAGATGATGCGCACAAGCTACATGGCAACACACGAAGACGAGCATTTAGATCAAATTCTCGAAGTGTTCATTAAAGCAGGAAAAAAACTCGGCTTGATAAACTAATGGGTAAAATTACAGTTGCGGTTGTAAAAACCAGAAACGAGTTTAATAAGTTTGTAAAATTCCCCTGGAAAATTTATGAGGATAATCATTACTGGGTTCCTCCCCTTTTATTTGAGAGAAGATTTTTAGTAGATCGAAAAAAAAATCCGTTCTACAAACACGCTCAAGCTGAATTTTTTCTTGCACTAAAAAATAATGAAGTTGTGGGCAGGATCGCTGCTATCATCAATCATAATCATAACACAGAACACAACGAGAATATCGGATTTTTCGGTTTCTTCGAGTGTATAGACGACCAATCAGTTGCAAACGAGTTGTTTAATACTGCACGTAAGTGGTTGAAATATAAGGGCTTTTCAGTGATGCGAGGTCCTGTGAACCCATCGGTGAACGATGAATACGGACTGCTGATCGATGGCTTCGATAAAACGCCGGCAGTAATGATGCCTTACAACCCGCCTTACTACTGCAAGTTGATTGAAGCAGCGGGATTTCAAAAAGCAAAAGATTTGTATGCCCACTTTTTGGAACAACACAAAGTAAACCGCGAAAAACTTTCGAGAGTTTCACAATTAGTGAAAGAACGGAATAAAATTACTTTTCGAAGCCTCGACATGAAAAATTTTGATGAAGAGGTTAAGAAGATACATAAAGTTTACAACGACGCATGGCAATACAACTGGGGCGCCGTTAAAATGACAGATGACGAATTCAAAGCATTGGCAAAATCGCTAAAACCTGTGGCTGTTCCAGACCTCGTTATATTCGCGGAAGTAGAAGGTAAACCTATCGGCTTCGCTTTATCGCTGCCCGATATAAACATCGCGTTAAGATACAACAAAAAGGGACGATTGATTCCCGGACTTATCAGGTTGATGCGTCATAAAAAGAAAATTGATGGAGTGCGTATAATCGCATTAGGAGTTTTAAAAGAATACCAAAAGAGCGGAGCGGCAGGTGTGTTATTTTTTGAAACAGCCGAACGTGCATTGAAACTCGGTTACAATTGGGGCGAAGCAAGCTGGGTACTCGAAGACAACGTGATGATGAACCGCAATGCCGAAACAATGAATTCAGTTCGTTATAAAACATACAGAATTTATGAATGCAATTTTTAATCAGAATAATATTTAGGAAGGAATATTTATGCCTTTGAAAAAATCGGGAACAATTTGGATGAACGGAAAATTTGTAAAGTGGGATGCTGCAAAAATTCACGTGCTCTCCCATGTTGTGCATTATGGTTCGAGCTGGTTCGAAGGCATACGCTGCTACAATACGAAAAAGGGGTCGGCAATTTTTCAACTGCGACCACACTTCGCACGCCTGTATGATTCAACAAAAATTTATCATACAAAAATTCCATATTCCATTGAAACATTAGAAGATGTTACAATAAAACTAATCAAAAATAACAAATTAAAAAGCTGTTATATCCGTCCTGTTGTTTATCGAGGTTACGGTGAGATGGGTTTGAACCCGCTAAAAAATCCTGTGGAAGTAGCGATAGCAGTTTGGGAATGGAGTTCCTATTTAGGTGATGAGTCGTTAGAGACCGGTGTTAAAGCTGGTATCTCGTCGTGGCAGAGGTTGGCGCCAAACACAATTCCGACTATGTCGAAAGCGGGGGGAAATTATTTGAGTTCGCAGTTGATAAAAATTGAAGCTCTCGAAAACGGTTTCGCAGAAGGTATAGCACTCGATGCATACGGAAATGTAAGCGAGGGGAGCGGCGAAAATATTTTCTTAGTTAAAAACGGAAAAGTTTATACTCCATCAATCGCCGATGCAATTTTACCGGGAATAACGCGTGCAAGTGTTATTCAAATTTTGAAAGATGAAGGCATCGAAGTTATCGAAACGACAATCCCACGTGAGTTTTTGATGATTGCTAACGAAGTTTTCGTAACAGGCACTGCTGCCGAGATAACACCTGTATGCAGCATCAACCACCAAACAGTTGACCACGGCAAACCGGGAAAAATTACACGTTTAGTGCAAGAAAAATATTTTGATATTGTTAAAAACGGAAACGACCCGCACGGGTGGTTGACTTTTATCAAGTAGGTCGGAATTAAATTCCGACATAGATTAATCTGGTTGATTTTTGTAATGTGATAATATAGATTCTGTTATGTGTCCGTTGGCTTGCGTGAATGTTGCACAGATTTTTTCCTCCCTGGATTAGCTGAAAGGCTCAATTGACTGTCGTCAGTCATTTGAGTATATTTGAACTAGTTGAAACAAAGGAAATCCTATGAGAACAGTAGAAGCACGAAAAGCAAATGTAACTGAACTTCTCGCCGAGTCTGAGAAGTCACACGAGCCGATCCACATCGTCGGGAAGAAGAACGCGGCAGTCCTCATCTCAGTCGATGACTGGCGGGCAATCGAAGAGACATTGTATTTGCTCTCTATTCCAAAGATGCGTGAGTCGATTGTTCGAGGTTTGAAGACACCGATTGAAAAGTGCTCTCGGGAGCTTTCTTGGTGAAATGGACGCTTGTCTACGCTAAACAAGCACAAAAGGATGCTAAAAAACTTGCGACAAGCGGATTAAAACCGAAAGCCGAAGAACTTCTGAATATTCTTAAACAAAACCCCTTCCAAAATCCCCCACACTATGAGAAGCTTGTCGGTGATTTGACCGGAGCCTATTCTCGCCGCATTAATATTCAACATCGCCTCGTCTATCAAGTCCTCGAAAACCGCCGCATTGTGAAAGTCATTCGGATGTGGACACATTACGAATAAAATTTACCGCCGAGATAACACCTGTTTGCTGCATCAACCACCAAACAGTTGACCACGGCAAACCGGGAAAAATTACACGTTTAGTGCAAGAAAAATATTTTGATATTGTTAAAAACGGAAACGACCCGCACGGGTGGTTGACTTTTATCATGTAGGTCGGAATTAAATTCCGACCTACATTTACAGATTGTTTTTATATTCTAATTTTCATACTGAAAGCAAACCGATTATAGCATACTCCATGAACGTTGTGTTTGTGATGAATTATATTTATTTGTAAATTTCTTTTCGGTGTCCTACAGCAAACAATACCGCTTCACCCTTACTAAAATAAAAAAGGGCTCTATAACGCCGCGTTATTCGAAAAGAATAAACACCATCTGCCTCTTTGAGTTTTTTAATGTGAAGCCGCGGGTCAAGCCAATTGTTTCTGAAAAGTTCTTCTTGCCTTTTGAGGATACGTTGCGCATCTTTTGACAAATGTTCAGTATTGTCAAGAAAATCGTCAGTTTTATGAATTATCATACTATGAACGAGGAAATGTTTTCTGCGCTTTCCGTAACGCCTTCTGAATTGCAGAGACATCCTGATATTCCTCAAGACTTTCTTCAGGAATAGCAAGAACACGTAACAAAACTGTTTTCATTTCGGTTACGTCTCGTCGAAGTGTTTTTATTTCCTTATTGAGTTGTTTTACAAGAATGTCTGTCGTCATAGGTTTTAGTGTTTGCGTCATAAGAAGTAACCTTTCTTGATTGTTCAAGCTGTGGCTAATATAAAAAATGGACTTATAATTGTCAAGTAAAATCACAACGTGCAATAAATCTTCAACTCATCCAACCACCATCGAACTCACACTTTTATCCCTTTAACGCTCATATGGTTGACTTTCGTCTAGTAGGTCGGAATTGAATTCCGACCTACATTTAAAGATTGTTTTATATTCTAATTTTCATCCCGAAAGCAAACGATGCTCTGCTTATACTTCGTGGCGAAATTGCCGCATCAAAATTTTCGGTTGCAAACTCAATGTCCATAAAGCTGAATAGAATTCCGAATCCAAATCCCATATTAAATCCATCAACACCACCGAGTGAAACTCCTGTACGGAGAGGCAGCCACTTCCAAGGTTTATATTCAACCCCCAACGAAAAACGGGGTTTCGTAGTATTGCCTGCGAGATTATTAAAACCCTGATTGTAATCAAGCGCTAAAAGTAATTCGCCCGGAAACTTGTTTATGAACGGGGCTTTATCGAACTGATATGCCGCACCAATACGCAATACTGTCGGCAAACCGGATGAAAAATTTTTGATAGGTTTATTAGTTCCATTCAGCAATGTATCCAAATTGTTTAATTGTTCCTGAGCTGTTCGAGGATCGTCGAAATCAAACGCTGCATTACCTGAATTTTCATACGTATTTTGTTTCCACATAATTGCGCCAACATCTGTCAGCGCGATTCCGATGCTCAATTCGTTATTAACAAAACCCGAAATACCAAGATCAATCCCGTATCCTGAACCTGCGGGTTTTGGGAATGGCGAATACTCTACATCACTTTCTTCTCTTAACAAATCCAAGCCGGCAAATTTTGCCTGATAATCTACCCGACCGGCAATTTTAGCATTCGCATCGGTTGTAAAGTGCGTGTTATTACGACTCAACTCTGCAAAACCAAATCCGTGTATCATCTTAATTGAAAAACCCGCAGTCATCGACTTCATAAAAATAAAACGCGGAATCCTTCTGCCATACGAAAGCGAGTATTCACGATACCACATCGAATTAAAATAAGTTTTACTGAAATCGTAACGACTGCCGAGCGGATTTCCGTAGAGCAGAAATTGGACATAATCTTTCGGCATCAAAAAATTGACGCCTGTTCTTTCGATAACACTAACTACAAAACCGCCAACCGTTGAATGTTGATATGAAAACGATAATAACTTAAATTCAAAATTAAATCCTGTTTGCGCCAATCCTGAAGGATAAACTTCCAGTATTTTTCGTTTATCAGCATCTTTAAGAAAAACTGGATCACCATTTTTGTCGCCAGTGAAATACTTCTCGTATAAATCTAAATCTATTAAATCGCTCCCGACCTTTGTTCCGAAGTTCAACAAATTAAATGTTACTGTTCCTTTATCGGGATAACCAAGATTAGCTGGATTGATTCCGACAGAATTTATTCCACGTGCAATCGCCGTATAAGTTCGCGCCATCCCGATACCTTGTAAATTTGTAAGATCACCTCCGGCATTTGCCGATTGGAACACAGTCAAAAAAATAACAGCAAATATAAATATCGCTCTCATATCCCTTAATCCTCCACCCGATAATTAAATGTTCCAAAAACACGAACATTCATTTTATCTGAATTTCTGAATTTTACGGAAGGGGATGAATCAGGTGTATTGAAAATAATTTCGAGCACTGCGAACTTTGCTTTGTTCAGATTATCCAACTCAGTTTTATTCATTGCAACAGAAAACTTTGATTGCACTGCCTGCGAAGCAAACCCATCAACGCCAACAAGAGCAGAAGTTACCTGAACAGGACCGGTGCCTGGTAAGTTTTGGATAAACAATCTGTTAGCATCGAGTAATTTTATCGATATTCTTGTTCCTAATGGTATTCCGTTTGACAATGTAAAATTGATAAACCCGGATTGAAGACGATTTATTAAAAGTGAATCTAACTCGACTGTTTCGCCGTTATCATTCTTTTCATCTCCGAGTTGCAGCGTATCTCGAAAAACTCCTCCCTTGATACCGATGTTCGAAGGGATTTCGAATGAAATATTCCCTCCGATTTTATCAGAACTCGAAATTGAACCGACCACATAAAACGGATTGATGGTTGCATTCGTACCTAACTTGAATGAATTCGGCAGGGTTTTATTTGCCGAAACATAACGTGAAAGCGAAGAAACAACATCAGCCCCACTAATAGTAACCGGTGTTGTTGAACTCGCTGCAAGATTAGTTTGCGGAATTGTGATGGAATATTTAATAGAATCATCTAACTTTATGCTTCCCCCAATTTGTATCGGAATATTAGGAGTTGAGAGATTTAATACAAAAGTTGCATCAGGCAAACGTAAACTGTCGATCGAAAATATTGTGGGCACATCTCCTAATTTGATATTTAACAAAGTATCGAAACCTAGCAGAGTTGGTTTTAAAACGCCCTCGACATAAGAGAGGATGAACACATCTTGCGGAGGTGGAAGAATTTGCAGGGAAGCTACAAGTTCGTCTGTGCGAGAAAAAGTTCTAAACTGCATCGTATCCCCTTCCGAACCAAGCTGCCGGATCGATGCAGTGTAAGTTAAGGTCTCTGTCGGTGCGGCTGATCTGAATTCGTAATTATATAAATTTACAGGGATAACCAATGAATCGTTTCGGGTAATTGTTCTGTTGATTGAAAACGGTTGTTGTGTTGACCTGTGATAAAGTTGAGGGAGCGATAATAACACATTTGCTGCTACATCGAAATCGTTTCTTAATTTTAAATTAACAGCACCACTTTTAAAACGAGCGATTTTCAGTTTGGTGGGCGACGGTGAAGAATCGATTACAAATTTTGAGCTGTCAATCCGATAAACATCTGTTGGAGGAATTTTTGCCCGCGCACTATTTATAATTAGATTTAAAAAATCTAATTGAATTCTCAATATTGGGTCGGGAATTGTAACGGGTGTCGAGCTGCCCGGCGTGCGGGAACGAACTGTATCCAACGTTAGCGGAAGGCGAATTATTTTACCATCCAAAATACTCTGTGCGAAACGCGATTGCAAAGGCGGAACCGATCCAATATCGAATACGAATCTGTGATTGTCTCTGTCTATAAATCGGATTGAATCGAAAGTAATAGTGATCGGGGTTGAATTGGTTACTGTTAATCTGATAACTCCGCTTTCAAATTCCAAATAATCGAATTGGTCGGATGAAGGCATCTCTATTGAAATCGGCGGAAGATCGCCCGGAGGAATTATTCCGGAGGGAATACCGGGATTCGGGATATCGACACCAAACGAAAAATCTCTGAATGGAATTGTTCCAACCGCAATTTTAAATTGTGGTGGCTGTGCCGGTTTCATATTGATTTTATCGCCTACACTATCGGAAGCCGCCGGTTGCGAATATGAATAAGTTAGTAATCCGTTTGTTGGATTTATTTTAATAAGAGAAGTGTCTTTTTTGATAAGCGAATCAATTGCATAAGGACGGTTTACAATTGGAAAGTTGACCTGAACATCCCAAACCGGTGCAACCGGTTTTCGCAGGTTACAATTAACTGCGATCAACACTAAGAACAACACCAAACTACAACACAAAAATTTAACTCTTTTATTTGCCATAATTCTGTTTTATCATCTGGCTTGAATATATATAGAAAGTATTCTAATATCAAGAGCACTTTAAAAAATGATGCTCTATATCACGAAAACAGGAAAACAGGCTATTTTAGCCAAATTTTGAGGTCTATTTCGGGAAAAATTACATTCCTCTCCAAACATTCGTTTGCATATTCCCAATCGGCATCCGGAATAATTCCGGTATCGGCATAAGTGATGGCGGTTTTAAGTAACCGGTTAAAATCGCTGTCGTGATTCGAGAAACGTTCTTCGGCGTAATTTTTAGCTGCTTGTGTTGAAATTAAAAACTGCCAGTCGGATGCTTGTAGCAGCAGCAACTCGCGTGCAGCCTGAGTTAAAAGAAATTGCATCTTGTCGTCAGCAGAAGTAATATACTTTTGGACTGTTTGTTTGAACAGGATTTCATTCTGATATATATTTTTCCAGGTCCAACTTGTATTCTCATTCAACCAAATGAAATGGTGTCCGCCTTCGCCCCACGATCCTTCCGGAAGTTGAACAACTTTATCAGGCTGCCTCATATCAAGTTCAGTAGCGGCATTTGTTAAATTGATGTGTGCTGATTTTTCCAACTTCATTAAAACTTTTTTCAAGAAGCGCGGACCTTCGAACCACCAATGACCAAAGAGTTCAGTATCGAAAGGTGAAGTAAGTACACCGGTAGTTTTAGTCTTCGCATAATTTTCCTTTAATGTCTCGGTAACGATATCAACAAAATGAGACGAATGCGATTCAAGTTTGTCTTCGATATTTTCAGGTTCGTATTTAAGCTTATCCGCAAGGTCGGCATCGGAGTGTGTAACACGCCAATATCGATGTCCGCTCAGATGATGCTTTTTGTGAAACTCTAAATATGCACCGTCGCCGGGATAACCATAATCGCCGCTCCAAACTTGTAAACTTGTTTTCGGGTCGCGTGTAAAAACCGCAACCGAAGGAGAGACTTTGCTATCTGGCGAATCGACCAAGTATAAATCGTAAACCGATTTTTCAAATTCTTCTTCTCTTATAGAAATTTGTTTTTCGTGTTGTTCCCAAATTTTCTTTAACCCGCCAAACCTTTCAAGATAAACTCCGATTGGTTTTCCACCCAATAACATAGCCGAGTCGATCACAAAATATTCGATTCCATTCTCTGCTAAAATTTCTTCAACGCCCTGTCGCTCATACTCTGCGGCAAGCCCCTGAACTTTTACCGGAGGTTTCCATTTGTATCTTGGGCGATAAGCACATTCGGGCAGCCAAATACCCCGTGGCTTTACACCAAAATGTCGCTTGTGTGTTGCAATGGCAACCTTTACCTGTGCATCGATGCTTGAGTCCTGGCTTAATAACGGGAAATAACCGTGCGTAGCTCCGCAAGTCATTATATCCAGCACACCCGATTCTAACAATTTTCGAAAAGCAGAAATTAAATCGGAATTGTATTTGTGAACAAAGTCGTCTCTTCTTGCGCTGTACCAATCGATCCAAAATTTTGCTGTTTGCTTCAGGTGGGTGTCGCCGTTCGTTTGAAAATATGTTTCATCTTTCTTAGCAGCAGAAATTTTTTCGTCGAGATAATGAACGAATGAATCTTTGAAAACCGGATCAGCCAACTGTTCGGCAAGCACGGGGCTGATGCCCATCGACAACTTCGGATGATAACCTTCATCCAACAATTCGCCGAGTATATTTAAAATCGGTATGTAAGTTTCAGCGGCGGCTTCGTTTAACCAATCGGAACCGTGGGGCCATTTACCGTGTGTAACTACATACGGTAAATGTGTGTGTAATACAAATAAAAAATTTCCGAACGATTCTTTTTCCATTATTAATGAACTCTGGTTTGCGGGTCTGTCGGTTGAAAACCAAAACCACCGGCATTCGGCTCGCCTTGAATTTTTATTTCACCGAACCGTTTTTCAAATTTGTCGATGTTATCTTCTAATGCTCTCTGCAATAACTTTGCGTGCTGCGGGGTCATTATTATTCGTGCGTGCACTTTTGCTTTTGGGACACCGGGAAGAACTCGCGTAAAATCTACTACAAACTCAGCGGGCGAGTGAGTAATAATCGCTAAATTGGAGTATATCCCTTCAGCTTCCTTTTCACCAAGTTCAATATTTATTTGTTGTGGTTGTTGCGGTTGATTAGTCATAAAAAAACTTTCTGTTATATTATTTTGCTTTTCTCAAGCTATCGGCTTTATCGAATGCCGCTTTGGCATCTTTCGGGATATTTAAAAGTGTGTTAGCCATTCCTAAGGTTTCCCATGCAGCAACATCATTCTCGGACAACTTCACTAGCCTTTCTAAAAAACCTTTAGCTTTTCTAAATTTCTCTTCGAACGATTTATCCAATTGCTTGTTCTTATCGTCTTTAATTTCTGCTTCCGCTTTTTCCTTCATCCTTGCACCCCACTGCATATAGGTGGCGCTCACGTTATACAAAGCGTCGGTAAAATTATTATCAAGGTTTAAAGCTATTTCAAATTGTTCAGCAGCTTCTGCGAAGTTTGTAGCACGCAGTAACAATACACCATAGTTGTAATGGACAAGTTTGTTGTTCGGGTCGGCAACGATAGCGCGTCGATACGAATTCATAGCGTCTTCAGTTCTACCCGCTGCGATATATGAATCGTTCAGGATGATTAAAATAGGTGCGTCATTCGGAGAAGCTACTAATGCATGTTCTAATGCTTGTATCGCCTGATTAAAAACATTATTTACTTTAGCGATAGCTTCTTCTTTTTGAGGACTTTCCAATTTTGAAGCTTCTGCTCTCAACGACATTGCGCGGTCATAATAAATGCCTCCTAAAATACGACCAAGCTGCCCGTCGTTCTGTCGTGCAATTGCTTCTTTCAAATAAGTTTCTGCGTTACTTCTATCTTTCATTCCATAATAAGTTAAAGCTAACACACGATAAGGCGGGAAGCTGTCGGGTTGAACTGTGATAGCAGTCTTTAGTTGTGTTATAGCTTTGTCGAAAAATTCAGGAGCTTTGTCCGGTTCGCTGCCGAGAGCTGAATTATAATACTCGACTCCTTTGTTAAAAGTTTGTGCCCATACGCTCATACGGATAGCATCGATTTCTTTTTTAAACTGACCGCTTAATTTTAACGAACTGTTAAATGCACTTAACATCTCAGGATAGTTCTTCTTTTCGTGATTCACTCTTCCAAGCCAGTACCATGCTTCATAATTTTCCGGACGCTTTGCAAGTTCTTTTTGAAGTTGATCCTTTGCGTTATCCCATTCCGATCTTTGCATGTAAAGTTTAGAGCTCGTCATTTCGGCAGAACCGCATTGATATCCGGTGAACATGAGGTTAGCAAATAGAACTGCTAAAATTACAAAAAATATTGTCTTTTTCATTAAATCTCCTATAAAAAAATTGAATGATTGATTAAAATTTGTTATAAATATAGTTATTATTGTTATGATAATCAAGATTGCATTTCAGCCTTATTTTTGCTATAATTCTACAGTTTTTTTTCAATAATCTATTAGTTCTTAACCAGGAAACAACATTATGGCACATAACCTTTCTCAAAAAATTCTTCGAGATCACCTCGTTTCAGGAAAAATGGAACCGGGTTCTGAAATTTCAATTCGAATCGATCAAACTCTCACTCAAGATGCAACCGGTACAATGGCTTACCTGCAGTTCGAAGCGATGGGTGTTCCTCGTGTTCGAACAAAACTCTCAGTAAGCTACGTTGACCATAATATGCTTCAGCAGGATTTTATGAATGCCGACGATCATCAATATTTGCAAAGTGTAGCTGCTAAATTTGGAATTTATTTTTCCCGACCCGGCAACGGAATCTGTCATCAGGTTCATCGCGAACGATTCGGCGTTCCGGGCGAAACTTTGATCGGCTCCGACTCACACACGCCAACCGGCGGTGGTTTAGGAATGATTGCAATCGGCGCCGGCGGGTTAGACATTGCACTTGCTATGGGAGGTGAAGCTTACGTGATATCGATGCCAAAAATTTTAGGCGTAAAACTCGTTGGTTCACTTCAACCTTGGGTCTCCGGAAAAGATATTATTTTAGAACTCCTTCGCCGTCTAACTTGCAAGGGTGGAATCAACAAGATTATTGAATACCACGGTCAGGGTGTTGATACACTTTCAATCGGCGATAGATTTACGATAACAAATATGGGAGCCGAGTTGGGTGCGACAACTTCGATTTTCCCAAGCGATAAAGTTACTAAAGGTTATCTCGAAGCTCAAGGAAGAGGAAACGCATGGAAGGAATTATCGGCAGATAAAGATGCCGCTTATGACCGCGTCGATATACGCTTACATATTGAAAATGATGCGCGGGCAATTGCCGCTTTGAAAGAAGGCAGTGCGATAAGCTTAACAATCAGCCAACCCGACAAATCAGGTTTTGTTAATGTTGAATTTGATGGAATCACTATCGACCTCAATAAACTCGAGCCGCTTATTGCGCAGCCGCACTCGCCCGATAATGTTATCAAAGTTAGTGAATTAGCAAAACAAAACATAAAAGCCGACCAAGCTTGTATCGGTTCTTGCACAAACTCGAGTTACTACGATTTAAGTATAGCGGCTCATATGTTAAAAGGAAACTCAATAAACCCAAACACTTCATTTACACTCACACCCGGCTCAAAGCAGGTATTCGAGATGATTGCGCGTAACAACGAGTTGGCGGATATAATATCATCGGGCGCAAGAATACTTGAATCGGCTTGCGGACCTTGTATCGGAATGGGTCAGGCGCCGCCCAGCGGAGGAGTTACTGTTCGTTCATTCAATCGCAATTTCGAGGGAAGAACCGGAACGATGGACGCAAAGGCATACCTATCCTCGCCGGAAACTGCAACTGCAACTGCCCTTGTCGGAAAAATTGCCGACCCGCGGGAGGTTGCGAAAGATTTAAATATTGCTCCACTCGACCGCGAAGAACCGGGTAAATATTTAATCAACGATTCGATGATTATTCCTCCTGCGACAGATTCTGAAAAAGTTGAAATCGTCCGCGGACCGAATATAAAACCGATTCCACAATTTGATGAGATGCCCGAAACGATTAAAGGCAAAGTTCTTTTAAAAGCGGGCGACAATATTTCGACCGACCACATTTCACCGGCTGGCGCTAAGGTGCTTCCACTAAGGTCAAATATTCCAGCAATTTCTGAATTCACATTCACACGTATCGATCAAGAATTCCCAAAGCGATGCAGAGAGTGGGGCGGCGGATTCGTTATCGGCGGCGACAATTACGGACAGGGCTCAAGCCGAGAACATGCGGCATTATCCCCAAGATTTTTGGGAGTGAAAGCTGTTATTGTTAAAATATTCAACCGTATTCATCGGGCAAATTTAATAAACTTTGGAATTTTGCCACTTACTTTCGCCGATGCGAATGATTATGCCACCATCGATTTCGCAGACGAGTTAGCTTTAGAGAATATCAGAGAACAACTGAAAGCAGTCGGACAAAAAGGGCAAGTCGTTCTGAAAAATCTAACAAAAAATAAAGAAATAAAACTCAGCTATGACCTCACGGAAAGACAAAAGCAAATCCTCTTTGCCGGCGGTATGCTGAATATGGCTAAAAGGAGTAGATGAGCAGTTAAGTAGTTGAGTAAATTAGTATTTGAGTGTTTTATTGAAGTCCCATCGGGACGAAATGTTTGTAGTAACAAAAAAAAATGAGGGGTTGTTCAATAAGTTGGTTCTCTCGATACATCCCGTCGCGACGAATGTCGTGACGGGACACTCGAGAACCGCCTTAACTTTGAATGTCCTCGAGTTCCCCGCCAGAGGCGGGGAGTATCGAGAGAAGTTTTTTGAGCGCCC
This sequence comes from Bacteroidota bacterium, assembly GCA_030682385.1. Classification (GTDB taxonomy): domain Bacteria; phylum Bacteroidota; class Ignavibacteria; order UBA10030; family BY39; genus JASEGV01. The sequence goes on along the minus strand of JAUXOG010000133.1, from coordinate 41,342 downwards.
CGCTGTAAAGAAGACAAATAATAAAATTTTCACACTATAGATAACAACGGAGAAAAAAATGTCAACATATCAAATATCAAAAGTCCCTGAAAGGGGTCAGAAGATAACAATCCAAAATGGGAAACTAAACGTGCCCGACAATCCGATCCTCCCATTTATAGAAGGAGATGGAACCGGTGCAGATATTTGGCGCGCTTCGCAGCGTGTATTCGATGCAGCGGTCCAAAAAGCTTATGGCGGAAAAAAGAAAATCGCGTGGATGGAAGTGTACGCGGGTGAAAAATCATTCAAGCAATTCAACTCTTGGCTTCCCGATGAAACTGTGGAAGCATTCAGAGAATTTTTAATCGGCATTAAAGGACCTTTAACCACACCCATTGGCGGCGGTATACGTTCATTAAACGTTGCTCTCAGACAGATGCTCGACCTTTATGTCTGCTTGCGACCTGTACAGTATTTCCAAGGTGTTCCTTCGCCGGTAAAAAGACCTGAGTTGGTGAACATGGTAATCTTCCGCGAGAACACCGAAGATATTTACGCGGGGATCGAGTTCGCAGCCGGTACATCCGAATCGCAAAAGATCCTCGACTTTATTGAAAAAGAATTTCCCGACATGTTCAAAAAAATTCGCTTCGGAAAGAACGCAAAAATAGCGGACTGGCAGAAGCTTGCCGGTATATCGCAAACCGATTCATCGATACAAGTTGGCGTTGGATTCAAACCGGTTTCTAATTACGGGTCTGAACGACTCATACGCGCCGCGATAAAGTATGCAATCGAGCAGAAACGTAAATCCGTCACCTTTGTTCACAAGGGCAATATAATGAAATTCACTGAAGGGGCTTTCCGCGATTGGGGTTACGCGTTAGCTGAAAAAGAATTTGGCGATAAGGTTTATACTTGGATGCAGTGGGAAAAAACTAAGAAGGACAAAGGCGAAGACGCAGCAAACGCCGAACAAAAATCCGCACTTGCCTCCGGCAAAGTTTTAGTTAAGGACGCAATCGCAGATATTACTTTACAACAAGTTCTAACCCGACCGGAAGATTTCGACGTTATTGCAACTCTAAACCTGAACGGAGATTATTTAAGTGACGCACTCGCAGCACAGGTGGGTGGTATCGGTATCGCTCCGGGTGGAAACATTAACTACGTTACGGGACATGCTGTATTCGAAGCAACACACGGTACAGCGCCAAAGTATGCCAACCTCGACAAAGTAAATCCGGGTTCAGTAGTCTTAAGCGGCGAGATGATGTTGCGCTACATGGGCTGGCATGAAGCTGCCGATTTAATTCTCAAAGGACTCAACAACGCAATCAAATCGAAAGTTGTAACATACGATTTTGCACGATTGATGGAAGGAGCAAAAGAAGTAAAATGTTCTGAGTTTGGAGATGCGATTATAAATAATATGTAACGTACCACACGCTATAAATGAAAAAACCCCGTTTTCAAATTTGAAATCGGGGTTTTTTGTCTTTAAACGCTGTCCAAAATTTCTCTTACTTTATTAATTATTTCATTCGGACTGAACGGTTTGGATAAGAAGTTAATTTTTTCATCCAAAATAAAATTCTTATGTAGAGCATCGGCAGTATAACCGCTGATGAACAGAAAACCGATACTGGGCAGTTTCTTCTTCACATAATCGTATAACTCTTTCCCCCCTTTTCTCGGCATAATTACATCCGACACGATCAGATTAATTTTTGTGATATTTTCATTAAACTTAGCAATCCCCTCTTCTCCGTCCGATGCCGAAATAATTTTGTAACCCATCATTCCTAAAAGTGAGCTTATCATCTCACGCATATCGGCATCGTCTTCAACGACAAGTATAGTTTCATTACCTGTAGGATTCGATTTTACAAATTCTGTTTTAGCAACATCCGGCTTTACCTCGATAGCTGGTATATATATTTTAAAAGTTGCTCCATTGCTAATTTCACTATCTAAATCAATGAACCCATTATGCTGACCAATAATGCCATGAATCATCGACAGCCCAAGTCCGGTGCCTTTTCCTTGTTCTTTCGTTGTGAAAAACGGTTCAAAAATCCGTTCACGGATTTCTTCAGGGACTCCAACCCCTGTATCTGTTACGGTTAATAAAACATACTCACCCGCTTTTAAGCCGGGATTATTTTGAAGGTACGTTTCGTCTTTTAAAAAGTTTTTTGTTTCGATAATTAGCTTCCCGCCTAATGGCATTGCATCGCGGGCATTAACACAGAGATTTAGTATAACTTGTTCCATTTGTGCCGAGTCGGCATAGACCGTTTTTATATTTTTCTCCGGTTTGAAAATAATTTCGATATCCTCACCAATCGTCTTGCCTATCAATGCCAACAAATCTGAAATCAGAATATTCAGATTGATATTTTTCGGATCGATAATTTGACGGCGCGAAAATGCTAAAAGCTGTCGTGTTATTCGTGCACCTCGTTCGGTTAGCAGATGAATATTCTGTAAGTACTTGGAAAGTGGATCGGTGATCGAAATTTTTCCCATCGCAAGCTCAGCATACCCCATAATTGCACCGAGCACATTATTGAAGTCGTGAGCAATACCCCCTGCAAGTGTGCCAATGCTTTCCATCTTCTGAGATTGACGTAACTGATGTTCGAGTTGTTTCCGAAGCGTATCATCGAACAGATAACCGGTCATCTGAGTGAGATTGTTGTTCTCATCGAATTCTCCTATGATATTTGCGATAATAAACACAGCATCGCCATCGCGGCGGCGCATTTCCAATTCGTGATATTCAAGACGTTTGTGCTTCTTTACTAAACTCAGTACTTCAACAGCACTTTCTACAGTGGTAAACAATTCCGATATATTTGTGGCTAATGCTTCTTCTTCTGATTCGAAGGCGAACATTCTAACCAAAGCAGGATTGCAGGCGAGCAGTTTGCCATCGGGGGTTACTATAAAATCAGCCGTTATATCATCAACAAATAATTTTTTGTACTTCGCTTCGCTTTCGTGAAGGGCGGCTTCTGCCTCTTTTCTGTCATCAATTTCACGAACAATTCCCCGATATTCTACAAGATTACCAAACTCATCCCTCAAAATTCGTGTCGATTGTTCGATCCAAACATTATTACCGTTCTTTAATTGAACACGGAACTCTATTTTTGTATCAACAGTTCCGTCATTAGTGCGAGCCAAATAATATTCATAAATTTTATGCCGATCCTCTTTCGAAATTAATATTAAATAATTTTTACCAATAATTTCTTCAGGAGAGTAGCCGGTTTTAATAAACAAGTTAGGACTGCCATAGATTAATTTACCTTTCGCATCAATCGTGTAATAAATTTCATTTATATTTTCGACTAAATCCTGATAGCGGTTTTTGCTTTTCTGCAAATCGGTTTGTGCTTTTTTCCTTTCCGATATGTCGGTGATAAAACCTTCAAAGTAAATAGTTTTTCCGGAGTCATCTTTAGTTGCATGAGCTGCTAATTCAATCCAAATTGGTGAACCGTCTTTCTTCTTCCACAGAACTTCAACGTTTGCAATTGAACCTTTCTCCTCATGTTGTGAAATTATCTTGGATCGTTCACCTGGGGTAAAATATATATCGTTTAGATTTTTATTTAAAAGTTCTTCAATCGTGCTGTAACCGAGTATGTCGGCAAACCGTTTATTAACGGAGAGGAGTTTACCCTCAAGTGTAGATTGATAAATACCGACAGGCGCCCACGTAATAATACTTCTGTATCTTTCTTCCGAGAGTTTTACTTTTTCAAACGACTGGACGTTGTGTATGGCAAGCGAGGCATAACCAATAAACAGTTTAACTAATTCAAATTCTTCTGCTGTAAACGGGAGCAAGGAACGTGAAATATCAAAAACACCAATTACTTTTTCATCCGATAAAATTGGGATGCATATTAGATGATCGCTTTCTAAATGTAAACTATGTGGATAAACCGAGCGTGGATTAAGATGAGCGTTGTTAAATAAAAAAGCTTCTTGTTTTTCGATTGCTAAACTTGTAAGCCCTTGCCCAAGAGGAATCGACCAATTTTGAAAACCGGATTTCGCATCCATTGAGCCGGGAATCAAGGTTGATTCCAACAGTTGCTTCTCCTCGTTCAACCAATATAACTCGGATAATTCGTATTGGATTACTTCGGCTAAAGATTTAAAAATTCTTTCAAGTAATTCATTTAAGGATAATGTTGAAAATAAAGATTCAGAAATTTCGACTAATTTTTTTCTATGTTCGGCAAGGGAGTTGAGTTTTTCTTCTGCATTTTTCCGTTCTGTTATATCTTTAGCAACGCCAATAAAAGCAGTGGTTTCTCCTTTATCGTTCTTAATAACGCCGGTTGATAGTTGAACTAAAAACTCTGTCCCATCCTTTTTCTTATTCCATATCTCATCTACAAAACCGCTTTCCGATGCGGTTCTCATTATTGCATTTATGGTCTCCTGATCCATTCTCGGTGAGCGAAGAAATTTTACGTGCTTTCCAATTATTTCGCTCTCTGTGTATCCATAGAGTTTCAAAAATGCTTCATTCACAAAAGTTAAATGGTGATTTAGGTCAGTCAGGCATACCGCATCATTAATGCTCGAAATAGCTGAAGCTAATTTCCGGTTTTCCTCATTACATTGTTTATCCCCATTTTCCCGAAAGACAAAAAGAATATTACTCCCCTTTTTAATAATATCCAATTCTTCACGAATATTTACTTTGATAACTTTATTTGTAAAATCCGGAAGTTGTAACTCGAAATCCTGAACAATAATTTTCTGTGGTAGTATTTTTGAGACTATGCTTTCGAGTTGTTTTAACTGTCCGTTTTTCCATTCATACACATTTTTCCCAAAAACATCCGCATGTTTAGTTTTAAACATCTCGAAAAAAGCGTTATTACAATAAATAACTGAACGCGATGAATCAGCAACAAGAACCGCTTCGTCAAATAAATTTAAAATATTTTCTGCCGCTTTTATTTTCATACTAATTTGTTGTAAAAATATAACAAAAATACGGTTTATTACAAATTAAACAACCGAATGTTGCAGATTTTATATTAAATCTACCGCTTTGTGGTGATATATTTCACATTTTTGATTTTGATGAAACCAAATCTGCTAATTATCGTAAAGCAATAAAGAAATTACGACTGGGTACTATTATGAATAAAATTATTGTTATAGCATTTTTTTCGCTGCTAACAACCGGTTTTGTAATCGGTGGTGAAAAAACATTCATTGAATTAAAAGATTTTAGCCGCGCAGAATTAAAATCGGGCGGCTTTAAACTTAATGAACAAACTACAATTCACATCAAAGCAAGGGGGGCCGCTTCAGAAAAAAAACGCGACTATCGCGACAAGTTGTTCGCATACGGCTGGATAATCAATTCGGACACACGCGAAAAAGTTTGGCTGATGACGCGCGATAACACGAGTTTAACCGGCAGCGATAGGAAGTACGATGATTTTATTACGCTGCCAAAAGGATCGTTCGAGGTTTACTTCGCTGCAACGTATTTCGATTATCAATCGACATTTACAAATATCCGGGCTAATATCGACCACAGGAACAGCAGTGATATTATAAGTATTGGAGGCAGGCACGATTGGATCGCCTCGTGGATAGAAGACTGGTTCGGTATTGATATCTTCAGAGAGTGGATGAAAAATTCTAAAAACTGGGGCATCGAGTTATTAGCAGACGAACGGGCTGAAATATCATTATTTAATCCACCAAAAGATTTTCCGAATGTTCTCTACAAATCAATTGGGATAGGTGAAAATGAATACATACAACAAGGTTTTATTTTAAGTAAACCGGTCGCAATTCATATTTACGCTTTATGCGAAGGAGTGCGAGGCGACGACCTGTCAGATTACGGATTTATACTTGATGCTAAATCGCGGAAACGGATATGGGAAATGAAACAAAGCAATACAACAAAAGCCGGCGGTGCCGATAAAAATTTAAAATTCGATGGAACTGTTAATTTCAATCCGGGTAAATATATCATTTATTATTTCACTGACGATTCGCACTCATATCTCGATTGGAATGAGGCGCCACCTTACGACCCATTAAACTACGGCATCACGCTGATGGGACAATCGGAAGCCGACCGAAATGCGTTCAATCTTTTTACTTACAGCGACGATAAAAATGTAATTACTGCAATAACGAAAGTTGGCGACAGCGAAAATCGCAGCGAAGGATTTACACTCAAACAAGATATGGATGTGCGGATATATGCTATCGGCGAAAGATATTCCTCGCGGCGGCAAATGGCAGATTATGGCTGGATTATTAATGCACAAACGCGAGAAAAAGTTTGGGAAATGAATGTAGATAAAACTGTTCACGCAGGAGGCGGAACAAAAAATAGAATGATCGACGAAATTGTTCATCTCGTAAAAGGCAATTACATAGTTACTTTTCAAAGCGATGATTCTCATTCTTATAACGACTGGAACGTTTCGCCGCCATACGATCAAGAGCATTGGGGAATTACAATTTATACTGATAATGATAAATTCGACAAAAGTACGGTCGATAAATATACACCGGAACGGGACAAAAATATTATTGCTCAAATTGTACGTGTGCGCGACAATGCAAATCAGTTAGAAACTTTTAAACTTAACGAACCAACCCGCATACGAATCTACTCGATTGGTGAAGGGCAGCGGGACCAGATGTTCGACTATGGCTTTATCGAAAACGCCAGCACCGGAAAAGTAATCTGGGAGATGACTTATTCAATGACATTTCATGCCGGCGGTGCCCGTAAAAACAGAATTGTGAACACAACAATTTTACTCGATAAAGGGGAATACCGCCTGCGGTATCGAACCGATGATTCGCACTCATACAATAGCTGGAACGATACCCCACCGGAAGATGCACAATATTGGGGAATAACACTCTACAAAGAAGATGATAACAAATAATTAACAATTGTTTAATAATAATCCGTTAGCTAACGGAAGGAGAAATTATGATCAGAACTACAACTTTATTGACTTTATTACTTATTTTTGCTTTTCCGATTAATGGAAGTTTCGCACAAGACTCTACTTCGGAAACGAAAAAAAGAAGTATTAAAAAGCGGGTTGATAACATAGTAAAAGATGTGTTTGCACAGGTTGAGCGGGAATTAGGTACCAAAATATTTGACGATGATTCAGAAGAGGATGAGGAGTGTTACGCCGACAGTATCGAATTTGAAAATTGCCAATACGGTAATGAAACCTTCGAGTATGAATTTCCACAGTCAGAGAGATCCAGTTTGTATTCATTTCCAACTGATCGCGGGATTCCACGTAATTATTCAACTAAAATATCGTTGGACAACCTGAATGATAAATTTCTTTTCCGGTATAATCGTGCGGAAGGATTATTCCTCGGAATACAATCGCCGCACAAATTTTTCTGGGACAGGGAAAGAAAATTTGTTTTGTTTGGGTCGATCGGCTATGGATTCGGAGTTCACAAATGGGAATACCAAGCCGGCGCCTCGCAGCAGTTTGGATTCGATAATAGACTTTTTGAATTTGGGATTGAAGGACACAGTCTCGTAGATACACGCGATCAGTGGCTTACTGGAAATTTGGAAAACACTCTTAATGCTTTATTACTTCGCTACGATTACCGCGATTACTTTTTGCGTTCAGGTTTTTCGACTTGGGCTGGATATTACACACGAAACCAATTAGCCGATATGCAACTTAAAATTTCGTTTGCCAACGACGAATACGCTTCACTGAATAATAATGTTAACTGGTCTTTATTCCGCACCAAAAAATCTTTCAGAATTAATCCGGAAATAAACGATGGAAAAATCCACAGCATTATACTCGCACTTGATTTACACAAGATCGATGATCGCAAACTACACATGGCTGGATGGAGTACAGCGTTCACAGCAGAATTTGCCGGTAAATCTTTTAAAGGCGATTATGAATTTAATAGATACGTTTTTGATGCACGCCGGTATCAACCAATCGGGAAATATGATAATCTAAATTTCCGGTTCAGAGCAGCCACATCGAATGGAATTTTACCGGTTCAACGCGCATACGAACTTGGCGGAATAAGCACGCTCCCCGCATATATGTATAAAGAATTAACAGGTAACCGGTTATTACTTGCAAATATAGAATATGTAGTCAACGGAAAAATGTTCAGCGACGATACGGGTTTCCCATTTTCAATGCTGAGTAATTTGAATTTAATTTTATTTTACAACGCCGGTTATATTAACAACGTAGCCGATGACGTAACTTTTGATGAGGGGTTTGATACTTTTAAATTCAATTCACTGAAAAGCGATTTGGGATTTGCAATCGGTTCACGAGATGGAAAATACCGTTTGGGTTTTGCATGGAAAACGGATGTAAAATCTCCGGTAAGTGTATTTTTTAGAATGAGCAGACCTTTTTAGCTTTCTTCAAAATATTTTCTTATCTTTCTCCATCACCTTACAACAGTCCTTTCGATAAACAATTATAAATGGAGAAAACAATGAATATTTTAGTGATCAACTGTGGATCATCATCAGTAAAATTTCAAATCATCAAAACAGATTTAGAGCTCATTGAAAAAAATCAGGATAAAAGAATAGCAAGCGGCTACTTGGAACGAATCGGAAGCCAGGCTTTAATTACTTTACAAGTCGAAGGTCAGCCAAAAATAAAACAGGCAATACCTCTTCGCGATCATAGGTCGGCGTTAGATTTTATTTTACGATGGATAATTTCACCCGAATCGAAATTAAACGGAATAAATTCGCTTGCCGATATTCATGCTGTCGGGCATCGTGTAGTTCACGGTGCTGAGAAATTTACAATGTCAACTTTAATTAACGACGAAGTAATTGAAGGAATCGAAGATTGCATCGAGTTGGCACCTTTGCACAACCCCGCAAATCTAAAAGGAATTAATGCAGCACGCGAACTGTTAGGTCCCGGTGTTCCGCAAGTCGCCGTATTCGATACAGCTTTTCATTCCACAATGCCCGAAACTTCGTACCTTTACGCAATTCCTTATCAATTATACCGCAGGCATAAAATCCGTAAATACGGATTTCATGGAACCTCTCACCGGTATATCGCATACCGCTACAGACAATTAGCAAACATCGAAAGAGAAAAAGTTAATATCATCACGCTTCATCTTGGTAACGGATGCTCAGCATGCGCTATCAAGAACGGTGATTCATTCGATACGTCAATGGGACTTACACCTCTCGAAGGTTTGGTAATGGGAACCCGCGGCGGCGATATGGACCCTGCGATTATTGAATTCCTCCATCATAAGGAAGGAATGACGATGAATGAAATCTACGCTATATTAAACAAGCAATCGGGACTGTTAGGTCTATCCGGACTTACAAACGATATGCGCGATTTGTTAGCTGAAGAAAAAGAACACGAAGACCGCCGTGCGCGCCTCGCAGTTGATATCTTTTGTGGACGTGCTCGAAAATATATCGGCGCCTACCTTGCCGGTATGCAGGGTGCTGATGCAATAGTTTTCGCTGGTGGTATTGGCGAAAACAGTTCCGAAATCCGGAAACGCATTTGCAAAGGATTGGAGTTTTTCGGTTTAGAATTAGATGAAAAGGCAAACAACAAAATTGTAGCTGGAAAAGAAGGGCTCATAACAAAACCCGAATCTAAATTAAAAGCTTATGTAATCCCGACTAACGAAGAGTTGCTTATTGCACGCGATACAGTTCGCTGTGTGAAAAATGTTCCAAGAAGATGGTAAGAATCATTAGAATACTGGAGTATTGGATAATTGGAGTAGTGGAACATGTTATTATGGAAGAGCCGATTTCTTGAAAAAGGAAGTCGGCTCTTTCCTGTTTTCCGCGATGCAGCACCCTAATAACTTTTTCAATTTTTGTGTGTAATGTAAACACCTACTACCAATACCAATGAGTTACGGCAGGAATAGATAAGTTGGTGTAGTAAATTTTTAGATTAATAGTGAAAGATTAACAGAGTTCAAAAGTAATGCGGCTGAAGCCACTCATTTTTCTTATTATTTTTATCAGTCGACTAAAGTCAACTGTAATATCAATTTAAATAGCTGTATAGAAATTTGCGAGCATATATCGCAGTTCACTTTAGTGAACTGATTAAGAATTCGAACTCAAGATCGGCTTTAGCCACATAGTTTCCCGTTTTCTGCATTGCAGCACTCGGTTTAATAAGTTATTAGACGTTAACCTATTATTTTAGAATTCCGCCTTAGCCGGATTAATTATTTGCTAAAGTAGGCTTGCGGAAGACAGGAGTAATGAAGTACGTTAGTATGGAAGAGCCGATTTTTTTAGAACGTTTTAAAACGTTTTACGTTTTTTACGTTCTGATAAGGAATCGGCTTTGTGTTTAGTGTAGATCGGATTTTGTTCACATCCGATTTACTCCACAATCGTCCTCTTTAATTTCGATGTTTGTGTAATTGGTATCATCATCGACCGCGCACCAGTTGTTGCCAAAGTTATCGTTTGATCGGTTTCTGCTTCCTCATAAATAACTAACCCTGTTTTAGGATCAAAATAGATAACACCTTCGATATCACCGGAACTTTCGAGATACATCTCAACACCAAACATATCTGACTTACCTTCGCTTTCGGTTTCTGCTTCATATTCTATCTTCAAACACTCGTGGTCTAATTTTGTTTCTTTCTTAACTATTTTGTATGAGGCATTGGTTTTAACCGCAATTTTACTCCCCATCAAATCCATCGTATCAAGTGAAGTTGATTTCCACTTATCTCCAATTTTTAATTCTTTATCAGTAAATATCGGAAATGAGATTACTTCCTGACTCACATCTCCCCCCATCTGGTTACCCATTTTAATTTTGTCGATCACTGCTTTTTGTAACACTTCGCCAAATTTAGAGAGAACATTTTTTTTTCTCTTCCCGATAATCTCATTCACAATGATGGTTGTGTCTAATTTTTTTTGCTGAATCGATACGCGTACCGAATCGAAAGAAACAATCAATACAGCATCCCCGTTATCACCTACCGAATCAACAACTATCTTATGAATGAACTCGCTTTTAGTATCAATCCTTGTTTCGGTGCCCATCATTTCTTGTGTAACTTTTGATGTAACGAAATCCTTGTACCGGTACGTCTTCCCTTTTTCAAACTTATATTCCAATTTAAACGTTTCCTGCGACGACGCTTGCATCAAAAAGAAAAAAAGAACAAAAATAAATTTCATATTCCCTCCAATAATTGTTTATAATTTTTTGTTGAATATATCAAAACCTGCCCAATTTTCCAAACAAATTATTCCTTTATTTTGTAACTAATTATTATGCCTATCGTAGTAAGTTTAGATTTTAACATAATCGGAATATCCAATATGAAAATTGTAACTATTCTTATTACTCTATTATTTTTTATTTTACAAACACACGGCTTTAATAAAAGTCCGGTAGAATCAAAGTCAGTTACCGCGACCCGATTGAATCATCCATTAATCATTGATGGAAAGTTGTCCGAAGAACTTTATCAGACAAAGGGATTGGATGATTTTACACAGAGTGAACCAACCGAAGGAGCAAAACCTACTCAACGTACAGAATTCTGGATTGGTTACGATGATAATGCTTTGTATGTCAGTGCCAGAATGTATGACTCTTCACCTGATTCGATAACAGGTCTATTAGCACGCCGAGACAATTCACCAAAATCTGATTGGTTATACGTTGCAATAGATTCTTACCTCGACAGACGAACGGCATATTACTTTGCTGTAAATCCGGTTGGTTCAATAGGTGATGGAACTTTTTATAACGATTCATGGAGCGATGATACGTGGGACGGAGTCTGGGAACGCGGTGTAAGTATTGATGATCAAGGATGGTGCGTGGAAATAAGAATACCATATTCCCAACTCAGATTTACAAAAAAAGATGAGTGTGTTTGGGGTTTGAATGTATTGAGAGAAATCGCCAGAAACAATGAAAGTGATTTTTTTGTGATGACCCCGAAGAAGGAAAGCGGATTTGTTTCTCGCTTTGCTTACCTGAACGGGATAAAAAATATTTCGCCCCCCTCTCGATTTGAAATTACACCGTACGTTGTATCGGGTGGCGAGTTTATAAAAAATTTTGATAAGAGTGATCCGTTCAATGACGGAACAAAGTATCCAAAAAATATCGGTGCGGATTTTAAAATCGGCATCGGCAGCAACCTTACTGTAGATGCAACTATCAACCCCGACTTCGGACAGGTTGAAGTTGACCCCGCTGAAGTCAACTTATCGGCTTTCGAAACTTATTACAGCGAGAAGCGACCTTTCTTCATCGAAGGCTCGAACATTTTTAATTTCGGAAGAGGTGGCGCCAATAACAATATGAATTTAAACTGGAGTAATCCACAATTCTTTTACAGTCGCAGAATAGGGAAAGCACCCGCGAGATATTTGAACGGTTTTAATAATTCACCTAATCAAACCACAATTCTCGGTGCGGCAAAAATTAGCGGGAAACTTAATAACGAACAATCGTTAGGAATTCTTGCAGCGGTAACTCAAAAAGAAATGGCTGATGTAGAAAATAACGGAGTGCGAAGCAGAGAAGAAGTTGAGCCGCGTACATTCTATGGAGTTGGCAGAACACAGTATGAATTTAACGACGGTTATTATGGAATCGGTTATTTACTGACTGCAGTAGAGAGAGACCTGCGAAATAAAGATTTAACCGGATTATTAAACCGCAGGCACTATACTCTGGCAAACGACGGCTGGGTTTTCCTTGACGACGATAGAACTTGGGTAACAACCGGATGGGTTGGACTTAGTCATGCAGCCGCGACAAAAGATAGAATCTTATCTCTGCAAAAGTCGCCGCAACGTTACTTCCAGCGGCCCGATGCAAATTATATAACGTTGGACAGCAATGCAACCTCGCTCACCGGTTCGGCGGGCAGGTTTGCCCTTAACAAACAAAAAGGTAATTGGATGTTCAATTCTGCTTTTGGATTTATATCTCCATCCTTCGATGTAAACGATTTGGGATATCTTTACAGAGCTGACCAAATAAACGGACATATACTCGTTGGATACCAATGGTATGAACCGGATAATTTTTCAAGATATAAATCGATTTTTGTTGCTACCGCACGAAGCTATGATTTCGGTGGCGACAAAACTATGGAATTATTTTTTATGGGATATAATTGTACCTTTCTAAATTATTGGGGAGTCAATGGACAGGTATTCTACTCGACACTATCTACAGATAATCAACGAACACGCGGCGGGCCGAAAATGCTTGCACCTTCGAGTTATGATATTAGCCTTTCCGGTTTTACCGACTCAAGAAAGCAAATTGTTTTTAATCTTTATTCCGGACACAACGAAAACGAATTTGGAGGCAATGGTACTTACTTCGGAACTGGTATAAGCTGGAAACCGACTTCTTATATAAATCTTAATTTCTCCCCAGAATACAGCTTCAGTCACGCAATCGCTCAGTATCTCGGTGAAATAACTGACGAAAATGTAATTGCAACTTATGGGAAGAGGTATATATTTGGAAAGTTAGATCGGACAACAATTTCAGCAAGCATAAGATTAAACTGGACATTTACACCAACACTAAGTTTACAGTTGTATGCCCAACCGTATTTCACGATGGGAAAATACAGCAACATTAAAGAGCTTTCCCGACCAAATACATTTGATTTTAATAACTACGGTGAGAACGGCTCAACAGTAGCGAGGGATGAGAACGGAGATTATATGATTGACCCCGATGGGACAGGTCCTTTAAAAACATTCACTATTCAGAAAGGATTTAATTTCAAATCGCTGCGCGGCAATGCAGTATTAAGATGGGAATATTTGCCGGGCTCAACATTATTTTTTGTATGGACACAAAGCCGGGAAGACAATACTGACCCGGGGAGTATGAAATTTGGAAGAGATATTGCAAACCTTATTGATGCAAATGCTGATAATATTTTTATGATAAAAGTAACGTATTGGTTTAGTATGTGAAAAAGTAAGCCCCAGCTTTTTTAGCCGGGGCTTTTATTAACCCACTCAACCTCGGGAGATGGTTGTTAGTAGAGCGAATAGTTACCTCAAGAGGATCATTTTCCGTATTTGAATAAACCTCTGACTTGGATTATTCACACTTGTTGCTTCAAGACGGTAATAGTAAATTCCACTTGCAAGTGATTTTGTATTCCATTTGATGTCCTTATATCCAGCTGATTGGATGTCGTCGATAAGAGTTTCAACTTTCTGACCTAATATATTAAATATGTTGATAGTTACTTTTGCTTCATCGGGTAGAGCATATTTAATGGTTGTTGTCGGGTTGAACGGGTTTGGATAATTTTGCTCAAGTGCAAACTCTTTTGGAATAGCAACTGTCGCCCTAACTATTAACTTAACAACCAAATCGGGATTAGTAATGTTGGTTGAGTCGTTGTGTTCCAATAGAATTTCTTGGTTGCCAAATTTGATCGCTACATTGCTAATTTCCGTTTGCAAGTCCCAATAGACTTTCAGCGGATATTTTGCATTAGAAATAAGGATTGGAAAAAATTGAGGGACATTACCATCTAATAATTCAAGATTACGATTTGAACTATAGCGAACACTAAAATCGGCTGCGGGTGATAAGGGGGGAAGTTCGTATCGTTCCAGATTGATGTCATCAGACTTCATTGCAAAATACAATTTTTGCTTTCTACCGTCTGCATCCTCAATCAACAGATAATTCATGTCCTCTATATTGATTGATTTCGTCAAGACTGGAGATGATAACCCTGGAGGTCTAAACGATCTCAATATAATCTGACCCGCGTGGCTAAACTTTACCCAATATCCATTGCCAGGTACCAGAGTATCGGGATTAAAATATCCAGATACGTTTTTGTATCCGAAGAAATTAGATAATATTGTAAGTGGAGGTACAGTAACTAAATCACTTATCGCAACAGGGTAAGTATTACTTCCGATAATATTCCATTTTTCGAATACGTCAATCGTATCTTCAATAATAGGAATACCTCTGATAGGAACAGTATGTTCGGATAAAAATTTTATCCAGTAACCCTTCCCATTTTCGAGAGTCTGAAAGTCACGATAACGTCCCTCAAAACCAAATGCCGCGGAAGATGCATCAGGAAAGAGAATACGCGCCCTGAAATCCTCAACTGTTAACGGAACGGACAACAAATTCCATCCACTTGCTACTCGTAATGAGATAACTTTTTCTGGATTAACTGTAAGACGTAATGGAATGGTCTTTTTCCGGTTATTGGGATCGTTGTTATTAATCACGATGTTCGCATAATATTCGCCATCATATAGTCGAGTAGCGTCGACATTAGCTGTTATATCTATACTAGTATTTGGTAAAACTCTTCCACTTGTGGGATTTACAGTCAACCAACCACCTAAACCGTGGACAAGAACATCATCGATCCACCAACCTGGAAATCTGTTATTATAATGATCACCAGTATCAAAATAGAATCGGAGCTTGACAATATTTCCGATGTATGGCGTTAATTGATAACTACTTAAAACCCAACCACCACTAAGTCCGGATGGTGCATTCCAGAAATCACCTCTGAGTTGTTCCCAGCTTTCGCCATCATTAGTAGAGACGTCGACCATACATCGATCATAATTATGCTCTGTGTGGTAATACTCAAAAAATTCGAGGGTAGCGGATGTCCGCCCACGTAAATCTATAGGAGGAGAAATAAGCGCATTATTTATTCGCTGTCCGTTAAAATAATTGCCTTGTGAAGCAATACCGCACCACCAGCTCTTGTTCGGGCTGTTATAGTTTGATTGAGTTAAATGCCAGAGGTCTTGACCGGTTAGAGCTACTGTAGTCCAACCATTTATACCGCTTTCCATATCATCTGAGAAAATTAACTCACCTGAATTTCGTATTAATTGTAAAGTTTTTAAATTACGCTCCGCATGCGTACCGGGTTGTGGCGGTTCGATTAGAGATAATAAATTTTGAGCATCAATATCTCTATCTCCAGTCAATTTTTCCTTTTGTACAGGTACAGAAAATGTGTTTACTACTTCAAATAATAAATCCCCCTCACCGACATTACCAAGTGTAATAGTCTGTGTTGTACTTATCCCTTGATCGAGGTTGATGACGATAGAATCTGTAGCCACGGTTACTATAGGCGATTTAACTTCCAAAGTAACTGGAAACGTTATACTTGGTCTAACTGGATCGTTACTGTTAATTTTTAGATAAGCAGAATAAATGTCGCTATTAAGACCCTTTGAGTTTACTCTTATGGTAACCTCGTGAGTTTCACTTGGAGGACAAGTTCCAAAAGTTGGTGATACTTTAATCCAATCAGGCAATATACCTCTACCTGTTGTAATAATGTACAAACTATCTATTTCTGAATCCGTGATAGTAACACTTGTTGAGCTTAGCATATCGATATTAACTATCTGCCCACCTCTTGTATCTATAAGCTTAGATCGACCGACATAATCAATAAGATTATTCTGCCAAGTTAATTTCATTGGGAAACTATTTTCACTTGGTTGATACTTAACAAGATATGTATCAACCTGTGTAGTGGTGATTGATGTTCTCAAATCGCGCCAGGTTCCCATACCCAAATTGTTTCTACCGGGGAGATCAATTAATCTCGCATCAAATGTTAAAGGAAATGGAGGGAATATTTCGGATTCACCTAAATGAGGATCAATACCATACGAGGCTGCAGGATGAATGCCAAACTCGACGACGCCAGAATACCCGACATAGTCTTCGATACGCAAAGGAATTGTGTATTGAGTAGAAGCTTGAGAGAATAGTGAAGAAAATTTTAGATTTGAATCATCTGCCAAAATAAGTAAAGAATAATTTAGAGAATTCCCTCCAGAATTTTCGATCGTTAGTATCCTTGCTGAACTATCGTCAATACTCATTTTTATGAACATTGAATCGGGACTTATATTAATAACCGGAGGAGTGATTCCTTTTCCAGCAAGATAAATATACACCAAAGGCTCATCAGGGTCATTGTTCGCAAAAGAAAGAATTCCATCAATACTTCCGATAGTGTTCGGTGTAAATGACACCAAAATATCACGCTGAGATCCCGGTAAAACTTTAAAATTAGTCAGATGTGAATAATAATTACTTATATTTGAAGTTACCTCACTAACTATTAATGTATCCGTGCCTTGATTAAATACATCTAATGATTGCGTTTGTGTTGTACCAACATATACAGAACCAAACTTTAAAGTATCAATCGAAATACTAATATCTGGAACGCCGGTTACATGTAGATGAGTAGGAACTATTACTGGATTTTCATCTGGATCGTTACTTTTTATTATGATGTCGGCATAGTAGTCGCCACCAATTAAACCTGTTGCGTCAAACGAAACATCAACATTCACTGCAGAACTTGCTGGAACCGTCCCGCTGATTGGATTCACACTCAACCAACGCAACTCTTGAATGCCATCATCAATTTGAAATAATGGACCATTCCAATCACTCCACCATAAATCTGTCCCATTATGACCAAGAGTGTATGAAAAATCGTTGTCATAAAATGGAAATGATTGAATAACACTAGCTATACCACTTTGTAGCTTTAATTGAAGAATACTTCCATTGTTAGGATTGTTTCCCCACAACTCACCATCAAGATGAGAAGGCACCCATACAGTCTGGTCTATAATGCTTGAATATGAGGAAGAGAATGATTCAATAATCACTCCAGAGTAATTTATACGATAAAATGTTGGAGAATTACTAAACGCTCGATTAACAATAAAATATTGTCCATCCCATGCCAACGCAGGATAATCATAAAACGGTGTACTAAAGGAACCGACAAGATTCCCATTCAAATTGTATCCATAGATGTTTCCAGAACCATTTCCAATCCATAGGTACTGTCCATCCCACGCTATGCCATACGGTGAGGGGTGAATACTATAACTTGCGACAACTTGTTGAGTATTAGTATTATAACGACGTAACATGCTTCCACCCCAATCCACCACATACAAATCATTACCTACCCATGCTATACCTGTATTAGCATAGGGGAAATTGTAGTATGTTCCCAAAACATCTCCTATAGCTAATTTACGCTCACTCTTTTTATCTGGAATTATAAACGAGTGAGGAAGCTGATTAGTTGAGCCTATTCTATTTTGATCAGCATAAAAGCCTATTGCCGCTTTTTTCTCCTGACTTAATACAATCAATATTCGAAAGTTAATCTCAGTATTAAAGTGTAGATCACTCGTGCCTGTGTTACTGATCGTCAACGTCTGAGTTGTCGTCGCTCCGGTAAACAAATCTGCACTCAGCGAATCAGGCGTCACTGCAATATCAGGCGGTTCAGTTCCCGCACCAAATAAATCCACTTCCAATATCTCTTCATCAGGATCATTACTTGTTATGGTTAAAGTTCCCTCGCTTATCCCTACATTATTCGGTGTAAAAGTTACGATAATGGGCTGATTCTGTCTTGGCATTAAACTGAAGTGTGTAGTATCTAATGCATAATCAGTGTTATCTAAAGTTATAGAATATACATTTAAGATATCTGTGCCAACATTGGTAACAATTAATGTATCACGCTTTGATAAACCAATAAATAAAGAATCAAAGTTTAAAACCGTATCCGATATCGATACATCAGGTGCACCAGTTACGTGCAGGTGTACTGGAACTGTAACAGTATCTTCATCAGGATCGTTACTGTAAATTTCAAGCATACAATAATAATTGCCCCCATCCATACCTGTTGCATCGAATGTTGCTGAAACATCCATTAAATTACCCGGCGCAATTGTTCCTGAAGTTGGCACTACACTAAGAAAATCACATCCACCTACTAACCAGTCAACCATTTGGTTTGCAAGCAACCGGGTATCACCACCCGACAGGTTCCAATCCTCACTGAATTCATTTCCAACAGCAATGACTTTACCTAAGCCAAGATTCGACACAGCAACATGCGTACGACCGACATTATCAAATACAAGAGTTTGGGCAGGTAAAGTAACTGTGCAATACGAACCATACGCCCACGCAGCTATTGTGTCCACATTTCGCGTTATATCGTGCGGTAATATATTTGTCAGTATTGCATCATAAAATGTTCCCAAACTTGTTTCTTGAATACCCGTTCCTGAAAGTAAAGCATTAATGTTCGACATTGATGAATTGTTATCACCTTGGATAATTAAAGCATTTCCCGCTTGCACCCAATTACGAATCTTGCTTAAATCGGATGTTGATGCACCTGATATGGCATCATCAATAAAAAGGACATCCAAACTATCTAATAATAATGTCGATATTGGAAAAACCACGTTCCGTATTGTTGCACCCCTATTTTTCAAATCACTCGAGATGACATAATAGTAATAGGAATTTGTAATTCCTATGTATTTACCTGTCATGTCTTGTAATTGAGCAGTTATATTTTGTGCGTAGAGTTCCTGATGGGACAACGATTTATTATCGTTCTCTGACTTATCGATACCAGAAATTTTCAAAGCATCTATCTTTATAGAAGGGAGTGTATATGAAGCAACGCAATTAGATGCTTTATTCCCAGACGCAGACGCAATAGATATATTAAAGTGAAGATTACTTGCACCAGCATTACTAATGGTTAATGTTTGAGCTTCCGTTTGTCCTGTCAACAAGTCTGCAAATAATGAATCGGGTGTTACATTAATATCAGGTGGTTCAACTCCAACACCTCGTAACCCAACTGTTATTATTGGCTCATCAGGGTCATCACTTGTGATAGTTAATGATCCTTCACTTAAACCTAAATTATTTGGCGTGAATGTTACAACAACTTTTTGTTGTTGCCTAGGATTCAGAATGAAACTAGTGATATCAACTGTATAATCACTATTATCTGATGTAATGTCGCTCACATTCAACACATCCGTCCCCACATTCGATACTGTAAGTGTGTCCCGGTGAGTAACACTAACGAAAACTGTGTCAAAATCAATTGATGTATCCGAAAGAGCAATATCAGATGCACCTGTTACATGTAAATGTGCTGGAACGATTACTGTGTCTTCGTCAGGATCATTACTCGAAATCAATATATTTGCATAATAATTTCCTCCATTTAATCCAGAGGCATCGAATTGAACAATTAATTTTAAACTATCCTGCGGAGAAACAAACCCGATTAAAGGATTGACGGCTAACCAATCTGAAATTCTTAAACCCCTGTCAATTACACTTTGTAGATCAGTTAAATTTTCACCCGCCCCAAAGGCATTAATAATTTCTTTTGATGTGCCACCTCCTATATTTCCTAAATTATAATGCAATAATTCCAATCCGTCATAATTATATACGGGTCCTGTTGGATAATTAACTATCGTTGTTCTAGATTGAAAATCACCCCAACCATCAATATCCATCGCATCGGGTGTTTGCTTGCTTGCTATAGTTGTGTATTTAATATCGTATGCGTATATCATATTCCGGGACATATCATAGTTCCAATTGTCATCCCCGTAGTCACCATCCACATCCCAATCAGCATAACTTTTAAATACAATATCTTCTAATAATAATCCAGAAACATTTTCAAGTGTCGTTTTAACATTAATATATTTATCACTTCGTGTGAAAGTAAACAATCGAGTGATTTTTAAATACCCATCGCTTGTTCGCGCTTCAACCTTTACAATTACCTGATATGGATCATTCACTATTTCTGTATATGACAGAGGAATAATACCACTTCGGTAATCATAAGATGCGTATCTGATATTATCATAACCGCCAATCCTGTAAGCAATCGTGTAACCAGATATCCATGCGCCAACTGCCAAATGTTCATTACCGATTGGATACCGGAAAGGCATAATCTCGCCATAGTCGCTTATTCCAAATTGTAAATAATCTCCACTATAAACACCAGCGGCTCTACTCGTGCTCGAAGTCGGCGAAGTTTCATTTAATGTAGGTTCTCTATTTACCTTTTGTTCAGTACGAATATCTGCTTGATTAACATTTCCATTATTTATTTCTGTATTGATTGCCGTATGTTTTTGTAGCAATTCTGTTGTTTTAATAGAAATATTAAAATTCAAATTACTAAATCCATTATTATAGATCGTTAGAGTATCTACCCTTGTCTGGCCAGTTAATAAATCAGCAAAAAGTGATTCAGGTTTAACATCAATATCTGGAGGTAGAATACCGACACCTCTTAATCCAACTGTTACAATCGGTTCATCAGGGTCATCACCTGTGATAGTTAATGATCCTTCACTTAAACCTACATTAGTTGGTGTAAATGTTACGATAACTTTTTGTTGCTGTCTAGGATTCAGACTGAAACTAGTGATATCAACTGTATAATCACTGTTATCGCTACTGATGTTACTTACCGTCAATACGTCGGTTCCTACATTTGAAACAATCAGAGTATCCCTCGAAGCTCCTCCAAGGAACACATTACCATAATCCATTACAGTATCAGAAAAAGCAATATCAGGTGCACCCGTTACGTGCAGATGAGCAGGAACTGAAACTGTATCTTCATCAGGATCGTTACTTATAATCAAAATATTTGCATTGTAATCGCCTCCATATAATCCTGTAGCATCGAACGTTACTGTCAGGTCGGCTGAACTGCCCGGAGGGATAACACCACTGAGCGGTTCAACATTAATCCAAGTTTGAGTGTTTTGCAATGCTTGAAAAGCATTGAGTCTACCCCCAGTAACTGTTTTTCCTGCAAGCGCTGAAATTGGATCGATAGATGATAAAATGATATTTTTAACATCTGACCCACCTAGGTGAGAATTAAGCGATAAGACCAAACCTGCAACTCCAGCAACATGAGGCGTTGCCATAGATGTTCCACTGTAACTGCCGTAGTTGTTTCCCGGTAATGTACTGTAAATATTGGAACCGGGCGCTCCTAAATCTACAGTAAGCAAACCATAATTGCTGAACGATGACATCTGATCATCCGATGTTGTTGATGCTACAGAAATAATGTTACCTAGGTCATAGCACGACGGGTAATTGGGGTTGATGTCTGTATTCATTGAACTATTTCCGGCTGCGGCAACAAAAAGTACTCCGGCGTTTCCTGCCGCCTGGATCGCATCGTACAGCCCTTGTGAGTATCCACCTCCGCCCCAACTGTTACTTGTTAGTCGTGCGTTCATCATCGTTGCATATTCCACCGCACTGATTGCACCATCTGTATAACCACTACCCCCGGCACTTAAGAACTTTAACGCCATGATCTTGGCTGACCAACATACTCCTACCACACCTTTACCGTTGTTACCTATAGCAGCGATTGTCCCGGAAACATGTGTCCCATGTCCGTTATCATCATATGGATTGTTATCATTATTAAAAAAATCCCATCCATACACATCATCTATGTACCCGTTACCGTCATCATCAATTCCGTTGCCCGCTACTTCTCCCGGATTCGTCCAAATGTTTGTCGATAAATCTTCATGGTTGGGATCGACTCCTGTATCCAATACACCAATGACGATATTCGTACCGGTGGTTCTATCCCACGCCGCCGGTGCACTGATCTTCTGCATTCCCCACAATTGTGTGAAAAATGGATCATTCGGAATTTTATCAATCGCATGAACAACGTAATTGGGTTCAATATATTCAATGGACGGATCATCTTTATATCTCGAAATTGCATCCTCGACTGTTACACCCGATAGGTTCCATAGCTCAGCTCTTGTCAATGAAAATTTCTTCGCAACAGTTGCATTCGCATCAGATCGTATTGATGATGCTTTGGTGGATAGAATCTCTGTCTTAAATTTTACTATTACCTGATTGGGTTTGTATTCAGCCTTTGCTTGAAAACCTGTATTCGTTGGTGGTGTCTTCAATGTCTGCTTCACTGATACATTCACTTTATCAATACTTGCTAACCCAAAATAATCAAGTGAAATATTATACGTAAGATTACTGGCACCTGTGTTACTTATGGTCAGCGTCTGTGTCTCCATTTCTCCCGTGAACAGATTAGAGCTCATTGTTGTTGGTGTAATAACAATGTTTGGCGGTTCAGCTCCTACACCAACTAAATCAACCGTGACTGTTCCTTCATCAGGATCATCACTTGTAATTGTTAATGTCCCTACTCGCTCTCCAACTACACTCGGTGTGAAAGTAACAACGACATTCTGGCTTTGTCCTGGGCTCAAACCAAAATTAGTAATATCGACTGTATAATCAGCTTGATCAGATGTAATGTTACTTACATTCAATACATCCGTCCCAACATTAGATACTCTCAGCGTCTCTTGCGATGCAACTCCGATAAATACCGTATCATAATCAAATGCGGTATCTGAAAGTGTTATGTTGGGTGCACCTGTAACATGCATATGAGCCGGAACTCGTACTGTATCTTCATCAGGATCGTTATTAATGATGAAGATATTGGCATCGTACTCTCCCCCATCCTTCCCAATAGCACTGAATTTTACATCAATATTCACCGATGAACTGGGTGGGACAACCCCGGATGATGGAGTAGCTGTTAGCCAAGGCGGCTGGGAACTGAACTCTATCGCATAATTATTCTTTACCACCGTTGGACTAATAAACAAATCTCCCGTCCCTCCGTTACCCATACCCATCGTCTGATCTGGACTTTCAATTCCTATGCTATTTGGATCATCGGGTGCTGTTAAATATTGAAATTTAATTTGGTTAGAACCTTCAAAAAATATAATTTCGAATGTTTTATTTTCACCACCACCAAAATTAGGAATATTATTATATTCAACAACAAAATATCGATTAGGAGATATTCCAAAGGTTTTATATTTAATATAATTTCCTGTCGGTGGATATAAATCTTTACCAAATGGAACAATACAGCCTAGATACGGATCAAATACTTCTATGTACGGTACGGTAGGGGGGTACCAAAAATGATAACCATTAAAACTTACCCACCCATTCGACATGATATTAACCGTCGTATAATCGGTTCCATAATAGTTAAAATTAAAACCAAGCGGTATTCCAGTTATATAGCTATCATCTGATAGATTTATCGATGTCCCTGAACTTACGTCCATCCAATTAAATGCTGGTCCGCCAGGTTCATCACTATCCTTCCAGCGGTACCCGTATGGATCAGGTCCTCCGCTGCCCAGCGTCATAGCTGGATAAATCCGCGTATCAACATCACCTTTACTGATGTTGATTAATGGAATTGGAGCAGAGCTTGACAATGAACTATTTGGCTTGGAAGATAATCTTTTCATTATAGTTGTTATATCTTCTACCACTATATTAAACGCTAATTCACCAAGGCCACTATTATTAATTGTCAAGATTTGAGTTGTGTCGTCTCCCGAATACAAATCTGCAAACATCGAATCTGGTGTAACCTCAATTTCCGGTGGTAAAACCTCTACAGAAAAGTTTGCTGTCATAGTAATTCCGGAAGCACTTATATTTGTTACAGAAACCGATGTATTATTGAAATTGTAATCTTTACTATTGGGAATAGTAGAGTTACTAAAAATTGTGTTATTTGTAGAACCTGGATATGTATCGCTTGTATCGCCTGTGTTTATATTTTTTTCGAGATCCCATAAACCATCAGCTTGTTCCAAAGCAACTTTATAATGACCATAATCAGTATATCCCGGATACCATTGATTATCATTCCCCCATTGCGTTTCATCAATATGATAAATACATAATCCATCTCCGCGTAAGTATGTATCAAATCCAATTTTCTGACGATTTTCTACCAAGAAATATTCTGTGCTGCTCGAGCCATTAGTCCACAATTTAAAAATTGTTGGATTGTCTTTAACCGCCGGTATATTTACGTCGTTTACATTAGTACTCACAACAGTCGGGGTTACAAATCCCATTGCATACCGAGACCAAGCATCAGGATGTGCGGGTGAACTCCCTAATGTTCCACTCCAGCTCCCACTTGCCATTAAGCTCCAACGACCAAGTCCCCGCGAGTCGCGTCCGTAATCATAAAGGTCAGGAAGTCCGAAGATAGAATGACCCGCTTCATGCGCATATACTCCACATGTCATATCGCCTGGTGTTGCCCAATATTCCGGTTCCATCGAATAAACATAAGCGTAAACTCCGTCAACTAATTGAGGTGTACTCGTCTGCCATTTGTGAGACCAGATATGATTTGGATTTCCCGTATACTCAGCACCTTGCCCTGTATGAATAATAAATAATGCATCAACATAACCATCGCTGTTGTTATCATATTGAGAAAAATCGACAGTTGCATTTGCGGCTGCAACTGCATCTTCAGTTAGCTTTTGTGCATTTTGAGGGTAACTACCAAAACCATTATTTCCATTCACATAATAACTATAAGTTTGCGGCATATTCAACCATCCGATTGAACTTGGTAAATTAACAGTAACAATATCTAATTGTCCATACGAAACTTCTGTAAAGTATGTTCGCATAGTGTTACCACTTGTTCCATAAAGAAGATTATCGAAATAGGATTCAGCAACTTGTGAGGGGTTATCAGAAAACCGTACGAGTATCGCTATTGCTTTGAACGTTGTGGATTTCTTTCCTTTGGGAACTTCGTATGGTCTAAATCCTTCGACGAATGGTGTTGTTCCGTTAATTCCTCTTGCTGAAGCTTCAGCTTTTTTATCTAAATGATACGGTAAAGCAATTTTCCCTTCCTGTATCAAACTATCAACCCGTGGGTGTGGTGGGATCGAACTAAAACTATTCACACAGAAAATAACACTAATGATACTTATGAAGAAAAATTTAATAAGATTAAAATTAATTTTAGACATAATCTTTCCCTCAATTGTTAAATTTTTTTTTAAAATTAAATGAAGTCAATCTTTATATTATTAAAACGTTATTTTCTAAAACCGCTACAAAACACAATTGATTCTTGACCCTTCGTTGACATTATACGAAATAGATATCATAATGTCAATACATTTTTCCCTATTTAATAACTCTTCAAAACATCATATACATTCGGTAATTTGGGATCAGTTTTACCGCCGCCTGACCACTCGCCGGCTTTCCCTTCCACACCCCTGAAATCGCCCATTCCAGCACCGCCGTGGTCATCTTGCCCACCAATTAATACTGTGAACCTCCATTTTTCGTTGGGAATTCCAATATATTTGTGTGGTATCGAAAACTCGATAATCCCCGTCGAAATATCTCCTAAAGGATTTAACACATCATTATCAACAGGAATGTATTGAGCTAAAATTTTCCCATCAGAATCATCAACGCGAAGACCACCCCCAACATAAATTATTTTTTCAAATGCTAAATCGGATTCAAGTATAAAATTGGAGTTCATCCCAACCTCCCTTTTACCTGAATTGGTAATTCCATCCTGATCGATTGCTATTGCTGCATAAGTTAACTGAAAGCCATACTCCGGATGCCAGCCAGGATCAACAAGTTTCTTAAACCTCAATTTAAAATAAATATTTTCATCATCATAGCTAACTTTGAAATTTATTATATCTAAAATTCCTTTATGAAAATTTGGATTGAGAGGATAAGTATAATTTCCGTTCCCTTTATCGTCGCCAACCGCATCCTCAATATCAACTAAATTTTTTGCTGAACTGTTTGATTTTTTGATTTCAGAATTATTGAGCAGCGAATATTCGGGCGCCCGCATCACAGGATATTCGTCTAAAATCATTGGTGTTGCAAATTCCATTTCGTTAAAAATATTTTCAGAAGAAACCGGCTGGTATAAAATATCGATAGCCGGTCTGGTAGTTTCAGGATTTACTTTTACAAGTGTTTGTCCTGCTTCGTCAACAGTTGCAATAAAATCGGATTTGGGCTGAATCACCGAATTAATTTTAGCAACTTCATTTGAAGTCATTCGCAACTCTAAGTTTATTGTTATCGGCTTATTAGTATTCACACTTAAAATTTGCACCGAATATTTATCCCTTTTAAAAACCGACAGCACAAACGATTCATCACCGAATTTAATGGTTGCTTCGATGTTACCAAGCACCTCAGGCAACCGCGGTTTTATATACACGATACGCTTATCCTCGAAATCAAATTTCACTCCGATAAAATCCTGATACACATTTCTGATAAATTCCGCTAAGCTCCATGCTTGCGTGAATGTTCCGGAAACGTCCGGCTCAATTGCACCCGGACGTGGATGTGCATCTAAAAGTTCTGAGATTGTTCCAACCGCACCACGGTTAATTATTTGATGGACTAAATTATCGGTTAGCTGAAATGCTTTTTCCTGCTTTTCAAATCTGCACAACTCTGAAATCACTTCCCCGCTCAACCAAGTCCAGACTATACCTTGGTGATACGCCGCATCTTTTACGTAGTAAGGAAGATTCTGATGATACGGATGAAATTGTTCATCGAACTGATTAAGAGATCCGACACCATAAACGTATGTAAGATTAGTTACAACATTAGCTAAAATTTTTGCACGCGTTTCGTCATTCAGAATTGGAACGCAAAAGATTTGATTCGAACGAAGTTTGGTATCAGCGGTTCCATCGGCATTCAGATGGTCGTATATGGAATTATTTTCCGGTGAAACGAAAACTTGATTGAAATTATTTTTCAATTCCTCTGCAAGTTTTATCCATTTATTTGCAAGTTGATTTTTCTTCAACAGCTTGGCAAACTCAGCCCCTGCAAGTAATTGTTGATACCAAAGCGACTGAATATCATTCGCCCGATCGCCTCGCGGTGTCCAGGCGCCTTCAGGTCCGACTGCATCCATCCATGTTTCCTCGTCGCCGTGAACTAAAAAAATATTTTTGTCGGAGTGATACTTTAATGTTCCTTCGATTGACCTCTCGATAACTGGGAAAATTTCTTTTACAAAATTTTTATCTCCGGAATATTTGTAGTAATCGAGTGCAGCAATAACAAAGCGAGGTGTACCGTCGGCAGTGTTGTACGATTTGTGTGTGGTTGTTATAATGTTTGGAATCCTGCCGTAGTTCGAGTTGGTTTTATCTTTTTCCTGAAACGCTGCAAACGAAGTTAAAATTTTGCGGGCTTCTGCAAAGTTTCCTGTAACGAGCGAAGCCCCCGGCAGCGATATGAAAGAATCGCGCCCCCAATAATTGTTAAACCACGGAAGCCCTGCGAATATCCCTTTTGTTACCTGATTCATAATTAACGCATCCATCGAAATTTTTGCCCACATTAAAGCACGGTTGAAACGATCGTTTTGCGTTTTGATACGCGTTTCACGCAGCAATTTTTCCATCCGACTTTTCCTTTTTTCAATCAGTAAATCTGAATTTTGGAGTGAGTGCTTTAGTAATTCGATTGTCTCTTTTTTTGTATCACCGACACCAATCGTCAGTTTAAAACTTTTTTGTTCTTCGGTTGTTACCAATCCCGATGGCGAGTAATCTTTTTCAATTTTATATTCATCAGCGATAAAATTTAGTTGAGTGTTCAAAGTAATTCCCAACCAAACAGGATAGTCTTCTTTCGTAGTCCGCTTCATGTGATTTTTTCGGGCGATTAAAAGAACGTTATCAACAAAATCAATTTCGTAATCAGCTTGCCTTTTAAAATCGGATAGCAGCGGGAAGATATTTACCAAAGAGGCATTCGGCAAGGCAACGTCGATTAATAACACCGGCACACTGTCCAACAATGTAACCATTTCGGCAGCACCGTTTTTATATTTTCTAAAAAGTTGGTGGGGATAAACTAATGTCGTAGCAATATTCTTTTTATCCAATTGTAAATCGTCTGCGGTAATTAAATAATCATCTAAAAATTCGCGAGCCATCACATTCAGCCCTTGCCAGCTCGATTTGTTTCTATCGTTCGTTTCGCCGTAATAAAATGCCGATTCTTTATTCGTAAAACTGAATTCTCGCGATTGCTTTTTAACTTCGATCGCAATTTGTTCTACTAATGGAATTTCTCCGCCAAAAGCTAGAAGAGGTAACAACAGAAAAAATAGGATGCTATATATTTTCATTTTTTAATTTCCTTTCCAAAAAAATATTTTAGTATATCATCGAGGCGTGCTTGCCAGTTCGTCCAGTTATGCCCTTCAGGATATTCGGTGTAGTTTAGTTTAATTTTCCGTTCGACTAATAAAGCCTTTGCGATACGCGAAACTATTTTTGTATCGTATAAAATTCCGGTATCGATGTACACGTTGATGTTTTTGTATCCACCTTCAGCAATCATTTCGATGACAGAAATATTCGCTTGCATATAAGCGGGCGATTGTGCGGCGCTATTTTTAAAAACATCCGGTCGCGAGTATGAGGCAAAAGTTGAAATCAATCCACCCATCGAAGCGCCGATTATCAACCTGTCGCTCGCTTCAGTTGAAACAGGATAATTTTTTTCTACAAAAGGAATTAGTTCGTCGGTCAGAAATTTCAGATAATCTTCGCTGGCTGAATAATCAACCATCCGCATATTTGATTCAGGATTGGCTGGGTCGGTGCGGGGGTCGATGAATACCCCGATGACAGGTCTGGTAACATTATTTGCAATCAGATTATCCAACACATTATTCATTTTTCCGATGGATAAATACTCGCCGCCGTCGTTCACATAGATGGTGGCTAAATTTTTCATCAGTTTTGTAAATGGCTGATAAATTAAAACCGGATGAGTGCGTTTTAAAATTTTACTCGCGAACCAAATCGTATCAATCTTTCCGTGAGGTATTCCGTCGTCGAATTCGATTTCTGTTGAGAGAGAATACTGCGGCATCCAAACATCTGAATTGAACCCAAACCCGCCAAGCGCCTTACGCTGATTCAAAGGATCGAGCATCCAAACACTATCGACCCATATTTTGTATTCAGCACGGCCGGCAGCATCCAGCGTATCGACACGAAAAAATAAATTTGTTCCATCAATTTTTTGCATTAACGATTTATCAATGTTCCATCCGTTCAACTCGCCGGGAGCTGCAGCAATTTTCGCATTGCCTCGATAGATAAAATAAATAGACATCTCTTCAACGACAGGAATTTTGTTTCTCGAAAGATAGTTTGAAATCATCGCCGCTTTATTAACGCTGTCGGTTTCAGAGTGAAGTAAGTCTATTAGTTCGGTAAATTTTTGCTGTCCTAAAGATGTTGAAGTTATGATGAATAGAAGGAGTATTACTTTATTTATCATTTTTGTATGCCTTATATTTTCAAAAATATAGGGCTTTTCGGCAAAATTAACAAGCTTTTTAAAAAAGGTGTTGGAAATATTCTTTTAGTTTAGTAATTTTACCGGTGATAATTAACAAAACAAAGGATTAAAAATGGAACACATCGAACAAACGACATCATTAATGGATCGCATCACAAATGTATTCGCTTCACCTTCTGAACTATTCGACGAAGTTGCAGCGAATAAAGTCCAAACAAGTTCGTGGCTTGTGCCGTTGGTGCTTTCGATATTAATGGCAATATCAATAGTCGTTGCACTTTACTTCAACGATTCATTACGTTCTCAAATTTATGATAAACAAGCAGAAAAAATGCACGAGGCGGTTGAGCAGGGAAAGATGACTCAAGAACAAGTCGATCAATATGTTGATGGGATGAGAAACAGCGGACCAGTGATGTTCGTTGCTATTGGTGGAGGGTCGGCAGTAATAATGACAGCAATCATTTTTTTTGCCGTAACTTTGATTTTTTGGTTAGTAGCAAAATTTGGTTTAAAATTTTCAGGACCTTACACTAAAATGCTTGAGGTGTTAGGACTGACAAGTATGATAGGATTTTTAGGTTCGGTCGTTACAGTAATTATGATGTATGCATTCGACTCGATGGTTGCCACACCGAGCGGCGCGATTTTAATTTTTCAGGACTTTGATGTGAATAGTAAATTACATCTGCTGCTTGCACAATTAAACGTTTTTACAATTTGGCAGATGGGAATTTTAGGAATTGGGATTTCGAAGATTTCTAATAAATCGTTAGGCGCCGGACTTGGAGTTGCATACGGCTTATGGATTTTGTGGGTACTCGCTTCTGTAATTTTTGGATTAGGAATGAGATAATTGAGTACAAAAATAAAAAAGCCCATGGAATATAAACACATGGGCTTTTAAGGAGTACGATGAAACAAATCTTTACTTCAGCAATATCATTTTGCGCTGTTCAATATATGAACTTGTGTTCAAATCTGCTGATTGTGAAATACCTTCAACACTCAGGCGATAGAAATAAACACCCGAAGAGAGTTTACTCGCATCAAATTCAACTGATTTATTACCAGCGTCTATTTGTTGATTATCGAGTAAGGTTGCAACCTGTTGACCAAGTGTGTTATAAATTTTTAACGATACTATCGAATTTTCCTTCAAACCAAAATTTATTGCCGTCGTTGGATTGAAAGGATTCGGATAGTTCTGTCCGAGTGAAATCTTTTGGGGATTTGTGTTTTCTGTAGTTGCAATAGGAACAGCTTTCCCCAAGGCACGGCTCGGATTGGGATTGACCGCAAGGCGACGCATCATCTCGTTGTCCTCATGATCGACGATGTGGCAATGCCATACATACCCCGGTCCGATGCTTGGATCAAACGGATAAAGCAGACTTGCTTTCGGCGTTGATGTGGAAAAATTTTGCGGTGCATATCGTACAAGCACTGTGGTAACTTCTCCCGGATACATCTTGTACGTATCTTTCCAACCTTGTTCGTTGGCATCGGCTGGACGTGGTTTCCCTTTCAGGAACGGCGTTACGTTTGGATTCCCTCCGAGAATAGGTGTGATACCAGGTGTTCCATAAGCGAGCGGAGGACCAAAACCCGGAATGAATACGCCAGGGGGATACGTGATACCATCTACTGGACTAACTCCACCGGGGAAAGCCGCATTATACGCTTTTGTATACCCAGTAACGTCAAATGGTTGTCGGCTCACCAATTGGAACTGTGTGAGATGCAAGTGCATCGGGTGGGCGTCAGCCGTTATGTTAATGATCTGCCAGATCTCTGAATTTCCCTCCGTCGGATTTTCTGTAGTTGGAGCCATCCACTTAGCATTATTGACTAACACCTCTAACGGACCAGCCATGCCCATAATTTCCATTAATGTAAGCTGTCTCTTAACGTCAGGTGTAACTGCTGGTGTACCAGTTGCAAAGTTTACCAATTTAACCAACGGTGTCGGACGAATCGGCGCAAGTGTTGCCGGATTGTAACTGTTGTCCAATCCACCTGTGATCGTTGTCCCTACGCGGAATTGCATTATCTGTCCGACTGTATTGGGGTCAGTCGGTTTACCGTTCGGATATGGAGCTTTTGCGCTATTCATCAAGGTCAATGTCTGTCCGGCAAACCCTGCAAAGTCGATGATAACGTCGCAGCGTTCACCCGGAGCCATGAGAAGTTTCTTCAGAAGGGCTTTTGCAGCATTCTGATCGATCATCACTGGGGCATCGAGTAAACCTCCGTCCGTTCCAATTTGGTATATCGCAGGTCCTTTGGTACCCGTTACAAGATTCATTAAAAACAATTCGTAGAAACGAGCGTTAGAGCCATCGAGAAGACGTAAGCGATATCTTCGTGGTTCGACGTTCAGGTAAGGCCATGTTGCTCCGTTTACAACGATGACATCACCGAAGAATTCCGGAATCCAAAATGGATGATCCATAGGGTTAATTCCGAGGTTCGGAAAATATAGTTGTCCTTGAGTGTCGAACATCTTATCCTGAATGGCAAGTTCGATTTCGTATGGACCAGCAGGTAAACCGAGTGGATTATTAAGTAAACCATTATCAAAATTATCACGGATAAAATAGAATCCAGCGAGTCCAGCATAAACGTTCAAGCGTGTCGCACCTAAGGCATGGTCGTGATACCAGAGTGTCGTCGCATCTACGCTATTAGGATAGTAATAGACATTCGATACACCTTGGCTCCAGGCGGGTCCGGTTATCTGAGGATAATTCGGATCGTTATCCGGAGTAAACCAAGCATCCGGTCCACCATCGGACGCCGAGGCTACCTCGCCGCCATGAAGGTGTGGAACTGTAGGAACAGGACCGCTGTATGTAGTCATAACGTGACCAGTGCCAAGCGGATTAGCCCAGTGCAGCGACTGATCGACAGGGAGAATACCTGGAAGCGTAGAAGATACAGGTGTATAAAGTGTTTGGTTCCCTAATTTGTTGTAATATGTAACAGTTACAGGAATATCTTTCCATGCCTCAATAGTGAAGGCAGGATAATGCGCCGGAGCTGTAATCGTTCCGTTATTTACCTCATAACCCCAACATTTGGTTTGTGGATACCCGATAATACCCAGAGCTGGATTTGCAGCGGGAAGTATTTGTTCGCTTAACTCCTTCATTGATATGGTAAGCGCACCCCCCGATGCATCGACACGCGCACCGACAAAGTGCGGCAATGGTGTAACGTACTTCGGGATAGTTTTCCCGGCGATAGGTACTTGACCATTAAGTAACTGTGACATAGTAAGCTCTGAGCTTATTAGCAACAGCAACAGAATGATCCAAAAGCGATTGCTTTTTATAAACATAAAATTAGCCCTTTCTTAAAAAGTTTATGAAAAATTTAGATTTAGAAATTATTATTTAGTTGTGTGACTGCTTTCAACAGCAGGTAACGCTGTTAATATAGAATATCATTACGTTATGCACAACACATATTTATGTGGTTTTTATACTGGGAAATGCCTTTTTTAATGAAAATCAGAGATTTTGTCTTTAATTTTTCTTGATGAATGGGAAAAAATAAAAAAGCCCATGGAATATAAACACATGGGCTTTTAAGGAGTACGATGAAACAAATCTTTACTTCAGCAGGATCATTTTGCGCTGTTCAGTATATGAGCCGGTGTTCAAATCTGCTGACTCTGAAATCCCTTCAACATTCAAACGATAGAAATAAACACTTGAAGATAAGGCACTTGCATCAAACTCGACTGAGTGTCCCCCCTCATCCAAATTAGCCTTGTCCAATAATGAAGCAACTTCCTGACCGAGAACATTGAAAACTTTCAATGATACAATTGCACGTTCAGGTAAATCGAAACTAATCGTCGTCGCCGGGTTAAATGGATTGGGATAGTTCTGGAAGAGGTTAAAAACATGAGGTGTGTTGGCAACGGCCTCATTAGCGCCGGTGATATTAGCAAGTGCTTTCCTAAAGACCCCACCACTTTGAGTGGTAACAAATAGGTAATTCTGGGTTGTGGCAAAGTCTAACACATGTCCGCCATTTGTACCGGCCAAACTAATCTCAAGCCAGGAACTGAAATCCGTCGTCACAAAACCCCTGTCTCCAAAAGCATAAATGCCAAATCCCGTCCCCGGATAGTTGGCGCCACCGGCCGTCATAAATTTCTCCGAAGGAATCACCGTAAACCAGTTCTCACCAACATCAGTTGTAGCAAATAGTCCACTGTCCGTAGCCGCTATCGCAGCAGGGCTTCCAAGATTCAGGACCTTATTGATAAGCAATGACCTTCCGGTAAGCCCGTTGCTTTTTCGTTGCCAGGAAGCGAAATTATCGAAGGTCATATAAACGCCGCCGGCGGTCCCCGTAATGCCATAATTTACGGTAGCAGATCGATAGTGAGTGAGTGAACGGAAATCGAGTGCCGCACCGGATAGCCCATTATTTGCGGATTCCCAATCCGAGTTATGGAGTTGTCTGAATATACCGCCCGGGGTTCCAACGCTTAACCTGTCATCGGGGGTACCGGGGGTAAGGGTGAGAAACCGGACATGCGTATTCGCCATCCCGACTGTTGAGAGATGTTCCCAGGTACTTTCACTCACTCTTCTGTAAACACCAGAATCGGTACCTGCAAGTACATAAGGAGCCATCTCAATAGCGTTTACCTGAAGAGTAGATAAACCTGTGTCGATTGAAGTCCAGTTGTCGCCGAAATTAGTCGACTTGTAAACTCCTCCGCCGTATACGGAAACAAATACTGTCTCGGCGTTACTAACAATTGAGGGGGCAAGAAGAGTGGAGAGACCATTATTAACAGCAGTCCATTGTTGCGCTACCCCAAAATGAGACGAAGACAGATATAGACATAATACTACGAAAGACCTTGTAACGAGCTTTTGCATGATATACCTTTGAAAAGTGTATGAAGAACTCTGTTGCATATTGTACCTCTTGTGATTGTTATTTGTTGATTATGCCGTACCCCTTAAAGGGTGTTTCGGCTAATTCTATTTTTCGTAAATTAAAACATTTTTTAAGCTGCCAAATGATTTTATTTCAACAGCTTGAATGCGTGCATCCAGCTATTATGCGAAAGTCCCGGGATGCACCAGAGCATAGCAAGCGGCTCAATGGCGCGTGCACCTTCAACTTTTCCCATATCTTCCACTTCCCAACCGAATTGATTGAGGATTGCTTTCACTTCATTTTTCGCGCCGTCATTGTTTCCGCAGATGAACATCGTCGGCTTCACACCGCCGAAGTCGGGATTGACCATGAACGGGTTGCCCACGCAACTGAATGACTTCACAAAGTTTGCTTCGGGCGCGATCCTTTGCAGACGCTCCATCAACGAATCGTTCATGGAAGTGAAATACTGAAGCACACCGTTTACGGGTGGCGTATCTGCAATCGGATTGGTTGCGTCGATAACGGTTTTGCCTTTTAAATTTGTAATCCCTGCTAACTTCACGGTGTTTTCCGCCGCGGTTCCTTTTGCGGCAAGGACAACGATGTCGCCAAACTTCGCCGACGCTTCAAATGAGCCGACTCTTGCCTTGCCGCCGGTTTTCTCTTTCAACTCGGCGTGCTTACTTGCCGTGTTAGTTCCAATCATCACCTCGTAGCCGTGTTTAATGAAACCATTAGCAAGTGTCTGCCCGACGATCCCCGAGCCGATGATGCCGATTTTTTTACTCATGATTGTTGTTCTCATTTTGTTGATTGTTATTGATGATGATGTTATTACTTCAGCAGGATCATTTTGCGCTGTTCAGTATATGAGCCGGTGTTCAAATCTGCTGATTGTGAAATCTCTTCTACATTCAAGCGATAGAAATACACACCCGAAGAGAGTTGGCTGGCATCAAATTCAACTGATTTATTACCGGCGTCCACAGTTTCATTATCTAATAAAGTCGCGACTTGTTGACCGAGTGTATTATAAATTTTTAATGATACAATTGAGTTTTCCTTCAAACCAAAATTAATCGACGTCGTTGGATTGAAAGGATTAGGATAGTTCTGATATAACTTAGCTGCAACCGGTAGAGTTTCGACATCATCCATGCCTTCAATATCATCTATGCTTTCTGTAAGACTTGTTGTTGGCAGTAAGATGCGCGGCTTAAACAAACCCACAGGAAATTTTAGAAATGGAACTGTAGCCAAATCAATAGCGCCGTCAAGTGTTAAAGACCTACCAACCTCAAACGAAGCAGTATCAAGTGGACCAACACAAGCACGGTTGATTTGATGTACCGCCTCATACAAACCTTCGTAAAGTGGGTTGACTCCGTCATGCCCACCATAGTCGTAAAGAGGATTTGAAGTGTATGTCATCGCGACGTCAGCTTTTTTAGAAATATCAAGCACCGACATCTCGTCTAACATACTTGCATCATCATCAAAAACTAACTCGCCAAAGCCAACCGGTGTTTTTCCCAACTGACTCGCTGCGATGTTGAATTTGAGTGCAACTAATTCTGCAAATAATTTATTTGGAGTTTTCTTAGGATCGAGAACTTTCAATTCCCCTTTTAACATTTTTCGTTTTGCAGCACCGGGTAAGCCCGTCGAATCTAATCCACGACCGATACCAGTGTGAGTGAAATCTTTATTCCGCAATGTCTTTTGGATATTTGACCAATTCTTACCGGCATTTTTCTTCGGGTTCCATCCTCTGACAACAACCCAAGCACGAACTGCGGCAGAATCTTTTATTGGTTTCCATTTACCAGGTGCAACTTGTGTAATATGAGAAATACCGACCCTCAATCCACCGGCTTGGTCGCTTTCTGTTGCACTGGGTTGAAAACCACCCTGAACGACAACTTCTTCCAATAAATTTGCCCAATTAGGATATAATTTTTTACCGCGTTTTACCGGCTTCACAAATGCTCCTTTTGCATTGGTGATCATCAACGATTCCGGTGGAACTGAAACAAACATATCCGGGGCTGCAAGAATCGTAATAGGAGATGCTAATCCAACCGATCCGTCAGCGTTGGAAATAGTAAGGAATTTATCTCCATAGCTTGGTGGAAGTACGAACGCAAGTTCAGAATCTGAAACTGCAGAAAAGCTTGGAACGTTTTCACACGGTCCACATACTTCCACTTTGGTTGTAAAATCTAAGTTTCCACCCAAACCCCATACTGATCTGCCGGCAACTATACGGCTTGCTGATAAAGCATCTATGAATGGCGGTCTCACAACCGATGAAGAAGCGCCTGTAACTACTAGATCCTGAACACCATCACCATCGAGATCACAAACTGCTACGTTGTTATCGCCTGCATCCCAATCATCCATTGCCATGGTTTTTGATTCAAAACTTACGGTTGTATCTAATAGTTCTGTTCTGTTATATAAAACAGTCCACTCAATTTTTTGGTATGTAAAATCAGAAATAGTTTTTGTAGACTTTGCAGGCGCGAACTGAGCACCCGGTTCATCAATTGCAATATCGAGCCGACCATCACCATCGAGATCGGTAACAACGAGGTGCGATCTTTTCCCCGTCGATTGTCCACTTGGGGGATCTCTTGGCACTACTACGCGGAAAGTACCATCTCCTTTATCTAAACAAACCGTTACAACGCTGGAATCTGTATCAAAAACAACGGCATCTGTACTGCCATCACCATCAAGATCACCAACGGCTAACTGGCGAAACCCTTTTGATGTATTGAAAAATTTAACTGTGCCTCTTGCTGCTAACTGGATTGATCCACCGGCACCGCCACCTCCACCCGACCACGAGTAGCGATCGACAAGCGAATCACCGGCAACGAAAATATCAAAGAATGAGGAACCGGCGGCAACACTACGCTCCAGCGTGATGTTCGAATATTTAGTACGACCCGGCCTTTTACGTATAGTGTTGTCTGTTTCTGATAAGGGATTGGTAATAACCACAAGAGTATCTTCTGTTGTACCCTGTATCGCAAATACGATGTCTGGCTTACCATCGCCATCTATATCTTTCATCTCAGGTGCCATTGTGCGGAGACGGAAATTTGCTGGCATCCATTGTTTGTGAACTTTTGTGGGACTCTCACGGAACATTCCCGGTCGCGATGAATCACCAAATAAAAGTTCGAAATTTGTAGCGCCGGTACTTCTCGATGTTAGAGCAACGCAAACATCCGAAAGCCCATCTCCATCAAGATCACCAATAGCAAAACCATCGCAATCATCATCTTTTCCATCAAAGAAAGAGGTAACCATAGCTCTTGAAGAACTACCGTTATCAGATCTCTTCATGAGTGTAACATGTCCGGTTTTACTATATTTACTCAACGCTACTATATCTCCTTTTCCGTCACCATCCATATCGCCACCGAGAACAAATCGACTTTGCAGTGGATCAAGTTGGGGCGGCATATGAACGAGCGCCGGAGACACGGTAATTGATTTTAATGTAACGCATGCACCTGATGGGCTGGTCACCATTACTTTTTCCAAAATATGGGGTGCTGCAAACGTACGTGCCGCAAGCGGAACTGTAGCAACTATGACGGGGGGACCGGGCGGCATTTCCACAAGACGGAAATCACAATTATAATCGCCGATATGAACCGACTGAACATCCGATAAATTATCACCCTCGATAGTTACCAAAGCTCCCGCAGGACTGATATCGGGCGAGAAACTCGAAACGACCGGAGGACTAATTGTAGTAGAACGGCAGCTTGTGAATGCGAAATCACAATCCTGGTCAGTATCAAATTTACCAACTGCGAATAATTTTGCATCAGGTATACCGTCAGCATCAGAATCCTGATCATCACAATCATCCATATTCAGACGCGCTGAAATTATTGCTCCGCCGGGTAACGAACCGCCGAGTAACAAAACGCTGACAGTTTGATTTGATTCACCGCTCGGACAAATTATATCAAGATCACCATCACCATCAACATTAGATAACTTGATTGGTTCATGCTGACGCTTGCCGGTTGCCATGCCGGAGCCGGCTTCTCGTGGAGATTTAACAGATCCGAGAGCTAACGGATCGCCAAAGCATACATTAACAATCCCGGAGTCGCTTCTCAAAGCCACAACATCCGCATGACCATCGCCGTCAATATCTCCGGTAGCTACACCCGAGTATGGATGTGTTTCGTCAACCGTCTGCGTCCGAAGGAATTCAAAACTTGCTTGGTTATTCTGGAATATCTGTAAACCAGCATCTGTTGCGCAAACAATATCAAGATCACCGTCGCCATCGAGGTCAGCGAATGCAAAATCGTTACAATCGCCGCTTCCGAGTGGAATTGTTAGTCCAGTTGCTGCATATGCTGCTGTTGCAGCGCCTCCTCCAGGGATATTTTTTATCACCTGAAGCGATGCAGGTAATCCATCTCCGGCTTCATAGGCACATACAACATCCAAAGAATCATCACCGGTTACATCATCAAGAGCCACCGCACTTAAGACACGATCTTGTTCAAGCAATACTCTGCGGTATGGTTTCAACCTTCCACGGCTTGCTGGATCGTTTTGGAATACCGCCAAAATCTTCTCTCCGAATGTTGCCCCCTGAGTTTGTTTTGGTACTGTTACGTTGAGTGCCACGTAATCAACTATACCATCATCATCGCAGTCGGCATCGAGGAGACCTGTAAATTTGGAATCCAGACTCAACTCGGGGAATGAGAATACGGAAGATATGCTTTGTGTACCATTGGCATGTTGTTTAAGAACTGTAACATGTCCGTCATTTTCTTTTTTCCCAAGCATAATTATTTCGTCTAGCCCGTCGCCATCCAAATCACCAGTCTGTACATCCAACGGAGTCAAGTCGCTGATATTTGGAAGATATGATACAATGTTTGGTAATATTGTAAACTCATGCCCCGGAGGCAGATTCGATAAACCACCGACTTTTACACTTACCGGAAAAACACCGCCCGTTAATGGACTGATCGGCTGAGTTAAAACAACTCTCAATTCAGTTAAAGTTGATCCTTTTATTATCGGAGTGTTATCTCCGAGTGTTACAAGATTTTCTGATGACACCGTTGAAAAACCAGAACCTGTAATTGTTATGATAGTACCGACTGGTCCCGTTGACGGTGAGATGGAAGTAATAACCGGACGTGGTGAAGGCGTTGCGGTCGTCAACTCAATATGTGTTGGAGTTGTCGCGGGCGACCATGTAGCCCCGCCGTCTAAACTTATCTCTGTAAAAATATCAAAGAAGCTACTAACTTGAAATTTCCCGTCAGACATAAGTGTGGGGAATACTCTTCCTGTAGATGCTCTTGTCGGACTTTCACGAAGCATGACTGAAGCTGAACTACTGCTGGGTGCATCAAACTGATACATTTCGGTATCGTAATAACGGCTGGCGGCATCGTCATGAACTTTAACTCGGAAACACCAAGCCTTTTGAACATTGCTACTCGGACTCCATGTTGATCCGTCTAATGAAACTTCTGTGAATATATCGAAGAATGAACTGACAGAACTTCGAACACCAAGCGGTGCATCAGGCATTGGTTCGCTAATGCCGATACGACGTAGGACTGTATTTCTAATCATCGCGCCGTTTTCGAATGTTGTTACTCCGTAGCTTGGCGGAGTGAAATCCATTCCATCGGGTGGGAAATTATTTGTTGCTACTGAAATACTCGGAGGAGAACTGCTAAAATCTAATGAGACCGGTTCGCTTGCCGGTGTCCATGTGGCACCGCCATCAAGACTAATTTCAGTAAAGATATCAAAGAAGCTGCTGAACATATATCCGCTTGGTGTGGTTCTTACCGAAGTGCGACCTGTCGATGCTCTTGTCGGACTTTCACGAACCATAACCCCACCCGGCAGTGTTCCGCCGGAAAGATTCATCATAAGCATTTCTGTATCGAATCCGCGAGTACCACCCACATCGGCAACGTGGGAAAGACGAATCTGCATTACGCCGGTTTCGGAATAATCAGTTTTTGTTACACCGCCATCTTAAGAAAAACTAATCTTTGTGAAATTTAAACTAACCGTTTGAGTAGTAGATGAACCAAGCGGAGGCAAAGATGAAGCCGATGGATTAGTTGCAACTAATAAATTTTCTAATTGAGTTGTTTGACT
>JAUXOG010000131.1 GCA_030682385.1 Bacteroidota bacterium | reverse complement strand
TGTCAAACGTAACGAGCCAATTTCGGAAATAATGTAATTATAAAAACCTTGAAAGCAAACTACAACTAACCAGCTAACCAGTTACCAACAGTTATAAATGTAATTATAAAAACCTTGAAAGCAAACTACAACGTCCAACAAAGTCGAAGCATTTCATAATACAATGTAATTATAAAAACCTTGAAAGCAAACTACAACGGCTTATTTCTCCCACAACTCCAATTTTCGTATATTTAACCAAATGCTACTACTACAAAACATATCAATCCAATTCGGCGGCGAGTATCTTTTCAAAAATGTTACTCTGCAAATCGGAGCTCACGACCGCATCGGTCTTGTTGGTGCTAACGGCACCGGCAAAACAACGCTGCTCAAAATTTTAGTCGGTTTAACTCAAACCGATTCCGGCTCTGTTCAAAAAGCTAATTATGTTTCAGTCGGTTATTTGCCTCAGGAAGCTGTAACATCCTCGAATAAAACACTTTACGAGGAAACTAAAACGGCATTCGAGGATATCAACACTATCGATCGGCAGTTAGACGAAATCAACTCGCAAATCCAGAATTTCGTAAGCTCAACAAATTCCAATCAGGACTACAGTGAATTGATAGAGCTTCAAGGTGAACTTCAGCTTAAACTCGAAAGCTTAGACGCTTACCGAATGCAATCGCAAGTCGAAAAAGTGTTGATGGGACTTGGTTTCTCGGAAGAAGATTTCAACAGGCAAACTGACGAGTTCAGCGGCGGATGGCAAATGCGTATTGCTCTTGCAAAGTTATTGTTAAGCAATCCTTCGCTGTTGCTGCTCGACGAACCAACGAATCATCTCGATCTTGATTCGCTTCGCTGGTTAGAAGCTTATTTAAAATCGTACAACGGCTCAATCGTTATCGTCTCACACGACAGAGCTTTTCTTGATAATATGACTAACAAAACTCTTGCTTTGGCAAACAGCAAGTTAGCAATATATTCGGGTAACTATACATTTTATGAAACCGAAAGTGAAAACCGTCGCGAGCTTTTGGTAAACGCAGCAAAAAATCAGAAGCAGCAGTTAAAACAAACTCAACAATTTATTGACCGCTTTAGATATAAAGCTACAAAGGCACGACAGGTTCAGAGCCGGATAAAGCTTTTAGAGAAGGTCGATTTGATTGAAGTCGAGGGAGTAGGGAAGGAAATTAGTTTTAGCTTTCCCCAGCCAAAGCAGTCAGGGGCAGTCGTGTTGGAAATCAAAGATTTGACAAAACAGTATCGTACACAACACGGTAATCTGACGGTATTAGATCACCTTAACTTAACTATCGAACGAGGCGATAAATTTGCGCTTGTTGGTGTGAACGGCGCCGGAAAATCGACGTTAAGCAGAATAATCAGCAACAGCGAGTTGCCGACATCGGGAGAAGTGAAATTCGGTTACAACGTAACGACTGCCTATTTTGCCCAAACACAAGTGGACGAGCTTGAGAGCGATATGGAAGTACTGCAAGTTGTAGAATCGGTTGCAGAAGGTGAAACACGCACTCAAATCAGAACACTTCTCGGCTGTTTTCTGTTTGAAGGCGATGATGTGTTTAAAAAAGTTCGTGTTCTTTCGGGAGGCGAGAAAAGCAGGTTAGCGTTAGCAAAGATGTTACTTCAGCCGGCAAACTTTTTAGTAATGGACGAGCCGACAAACCATCTCGATATGCGATCGAAAAAAGTTTTGCAGGAAGCATTAATTAATTTTGAGGGAACATATTTAATTGTTTCGCACGACAGACATTTTCTCGACCCCGTTGTGAATAAAGTCATCGAAGTTCGAAACAAGTCGATTAAAATTTATCTTGGAAACATCTCCGATTATATTGCTGCAAAAGAAAAGGAAACACAGTCATTCAAACAGAACGTAGAGCTTAGTGCAAAAACTAATAATACAGAAATATCAGAAAAGGAACGCAAACGACTTGAAGCCGAAGAGCGGCAGCGGCTTTACAAAATTACAAAGCCATTAAAAGAAAAATTGGCTGCGGTTGAAAAAGAAATTAAGAAAAAGGAAAAACTAAAAATCGAATACCAAGCTGCAATGGCTGAACCCGATTTTTATTCCGACACTCATAAAGTGAAATCAACCAACAGCGAGTATAAAAAGATAACGGGCGAGTTGGACGAGCTATATAAGAAGTGGACTGAATACAGCGAAAAACTTGAGCATATTATTAATTCAAACAGTGCAAATAAATGAAGGAAATTAGTATGAGATTTTTATTTTATTTTTTAAGTGCCTTTATTATATTATTTATCATCAATACTCCCGTATCAGCTCAGGGTAACATCGATAAAAAAAAAATAATACAACGCTTCAATTCGGTGGAACTGCATACGATTATATGGCATATCGAGAATGGAGTACTTATTGGAAATATCAAAATCCATTACAAGTGATGAAAAACAACGGTTTTAGTTGGGTCCGCGTTGGAGTTCTAACACCATCGAGCCAATTACTTGCCACAACTCCATACCAGAACTGGCCCTCACTTGGCTGGAACAACGAATTTTGGTGCAGTCGTGAATTTGCCGAGCGAGTTTTACACGAAGCAGCGCAAAACAATTTAAACCAAAGTGTTTTCTTTTACTTCAGCGACAGGGCTACGCATGCCGGTCAACAAGACGGTCCGGCTGAATGGTTACCCTTTAATCTTGAACAAACAGCTTCCGCAATAGAAAATCATTGTTATGAAACTGCGTCCTATTTTAAAACGAAGGGGCTGAATGTAAAAATTTATGAAATGGGTAATGAGATAGAGTATGGAATGTGCAGTTACTATCCCGGAGGTAAAATAACTCAATGGAATGGTCAGGGAACATATTTGGATTATTTAAGAGACAGTGTTTGGAGTAAAGAAGTAGTTTTATTAAAAGCAGCAATTAGAGGAACAAAAAGAGCCGACTCAACTGCACAGATTAAACTTCATATTAGTTCGGTTGGCTGGTTCGATGGTATTCATCAAGCATTCTACCAATATATGATCGACAACGGTGTTCCATTCGATTTTATTGGATTAAGTTATTATACAACATGTTTTCCCCCGGGTTCGCCTCCGC
The DNA here is from genome assembly GCA_030682385.1 of Bacteroidota bacterium. GTDB lineage: Bacteria > Bacteroidota > Ignavibacteria > UBA10030 > BY39 > JASEGV01. Next base: position 29,291 of record JAUXOG010000131.1, on the reverse strand, counting down.
CAGCACAAGTAACTTTTGGAAATTTTTTTCAATTATGTTCATTATTAACAAGCCAGACCGGCAAAAAAATTATCATTTCAGAGTTCTCATATCCAAGCTCATTTGTATCGGATATGGGACCAATCTATCCCGGTTATCCTTTTACAGAACAGGGACAGGCTTTATATGTAAGAGATTTTATTCGAATATGTAAACCCGATACGAACATTTACGGCATCTTTTATTTCTATCCAGATTATCAGATTGCTCAACATTCAATAAGCGAAGTATTGGGTTCGTATGGATTATTTCATAACGATTCAACCTATAAACAGGCGATGACTGCAATTAGAGATGAATTATTAAATGTTGATGAAAATACTATTACTCTACCTAAAAATTTTCACCTTTATCAAAACTATCCTAATCCATTTAATCCGACAACAACGATTTCATTTAACCTTCTGACGTCGGAATTCATTACACTTAAAATTATGAACATTCTTGGAGAAGAGGTTGAAACATTAATAGAAGAACACAGAGAAGCCGGATCATATAAAGTAGTGTGGAATTCTGGAAATTATCCAAGTGGCGTTTACTTTTATCAAATGGGAACAGGAAAATTTGTAGAAACCAAGAAATTGATTTTGTTGAGATGATTTTCCCTTTGCATCTTATTTAAAAATTGCTTATCTAATACCTGAATTTTTACATCTCATAAAAATATTAGGACTATGGAAACATCTAAAGAGTTAATTCAAATTTTAGAAAGTATAACAGGCGGTTTTTTTGCGTTGGATAAACTTTACAGATTCACGTATTGGAATAAAGCCGCCGAGGAAGGTACCGGTTTTAAACGCGAAGAAGTTTTAGGAAAGAATGTTTTTGAAATTTTCCAAAACGCAAAAGATGCTGAGATTGGCGAAAAATATAAACTTGCGATGGAAACGAATACCTTTCAGTCCATTCAATCTTCATACAAGGACGACCGCTTTGAAGCGTGGTATGATATCCGGATTTATCCGACTGAAAGCGGTATATCAGTTTTCTTTCAGGACATAACCGAACAAAAGCAGCAACAAAAACAAAAAGAAATGCTTTTGGAAATATCGCAAGTGATTAACACAGCCCAACACGCCGACGATATGTGCACAGAAGCCGCCGACCGGATAGCAAAGTTTTTAGATATACCTATAAAATTTATATGCATCTATCGTTACGACTCACGCACATCGCTTCTACACTTGATGGCTCCCACGTTTTCCAACATTCCTATCCCGCCGGATATCGAGCACCAAATTGTTGACGAGAAAGCAACCTCGATCGCAGTTCGTACAGCATTAAGTTGCAAAACTATTGTAACCGATGAGTTAGCACGCAGTACGTTAGCTGCATATTTCCTGAAAGAGATAGATGAAAACCGGCTTCAAACTTTGATCTCGATTCCCTTGTTAGTTCAAGGCGACTTGCAAGGTGTGTTGGAAGTAATGTCGCGCAAGGAAGAAGAGTTTATTAATACCGAATTAGATTTACTCCGGGTAATTGCAAACGAGCTCTCAATCGGTTTGAGCCGAAAACGTTTGCTCGATGAAATAACTGTGAAGAACCTTGAACTCGAGAACGAAAAATTAAAAACAGAAGAAGCCAACAATGCTATAAAAAAATTCCTCGCAACATTCAGTCACGAATTGCGAGCACCTCTGAATAATATCGTCGGATTTTCGGATTTGATTGCGTCGGATTTTCAGACTTTACCTCCCGACAGAATCCGGGATTTTATGAAAAATATACAAATCAGCGGACAACACTTGCAGCACCTAATCGGCGATATTTTAGACCTCTCGAAAATTGAAGCCGGAAAAATGGACTTGCACATCGAGGGCTTTCCTATCGATTACTTTACCGACGCTATTACGCGAGTTTTAAAACAAGACCTTGAAAAGAAAAATATTAACCTTGCGTTTAAAACTACGCCGCAAGTAGATATGCTTTTCGTTGACCAAACACGGTTTAAGCAAATTTTAGTGAACTTAGTTTCCAATGCCATCAAATACAGCAAACCCAACGGTACTATCGAAGTCGGTTTTCAACGAGTCGAAAATGAAATCGAAATCTACGTGAAAGACGAAGGCATCGGTATCAAACCTGAAGAAATTCCAAAACTTTTCAGACCTTTCCAGCAGACAAAAAATACATCGGCATTAAAAGAAGGAACAGGCTTAGGCTTAGCCATCACTAAACGATTGGTTGAATTGCACGGAGGACAAATCAGAGTGGATAGCCGATGGGGAGTCGGAACAACTTTTACCATAAATATCCCAATGGTCATCGGAATTGAAAATGCTTTCTTGGCTCAAAAACCAGACGACCAGTTATCGGAACTGGAAGGGCTGATTATCGAAACCAAACCGAAAACAGAAAAACCACTTGTTTTGATAATTGAAGATAATCAACAAGCTGTGCAATTACTCGAGATGTACCTTCACGATGCCGGCTACAGAACCGAAACTGCGCGCGATGGACTGCAAGGAATTGAGAAAGCTAAAACACTCAGACCAAACATCATCACACTCGATTTGATGCTGCCTTTGAGAGACGGCTGGCAAGTATTAAAGGATTTAAAAAACCATCCGATTTGTAAAGATATCCCGATAGTCATTATTTCAATTACCGACGAAAAGAAGTTAGGTTTTACACTCGGCGCAGCAGATTATTTTGTGAAACCGGTTAACAAGGAAGAGCTGCTTGCAACATTAAAAAGAATTCCACTAAAAAAATCTTCATCCAATGCCCGACCAAAAATTTTAGTGATTGATGACGACCCGACTGCGGTGGAGTTAATTGAAGTAATTTTAGAGTCGGAAGGTTATGACGTTGTAAAAACCTACAACGGCAAGGAAGGATTACAGTGTGCCATAACTGAGCAACCCGATTTAATGATACTCGACTTAATAATGCCGGAGATTTCCGGTTTTCAGCTTGCACATCAGATGAGGCACCACGATGAAACGAAGGATATTCCGATAATAATTTTAACCTCGATGGAAGTCGATCCGGACACACGCGAAAAAATGGAAAACATAGTTACCACCGTAATGAGCAAGCAGAAGTTTACAAGGAAGGACTTGCTGCGTGAAATAAGTTCGATAGAAAAAATGAGATAGTTCTCATTGAGAATCGGCGAAACGGTGATGGGGTGAAGCGGAGAACGGGAGAATTAAACACTCCGCATTTAACCGATTCAGTCGTGAGAAATAAAAAAATTAACTTTCACGATTCACCACTTCATTTATCCATTGAATCATTGACTATTAGCCACTTGTCCGCCGAAGCCACAAAGTGGCGTAGGAGGATTAACCACTTGTCCGCCGAAGCCACAAAGTGGCGTAGGAGGATTGACCACTTGTCCGCCGAATCCGCCTTTGGCGGAGTAGGAGGATTAACCATTACCTTGCCAATATCATCTTCTTCACCGATGTGTACGAGCCTGCATTAAGTTTGTAGAAATAAATACCGCTCGACAATCCACCTGAGGTAGATGACGCATCAAAATCAACCGAATAATATCCTGCTTCTTTAAATTCATTTACAAGTGTTGCTACTTCACGACCGAGAACATCGTAAACTTTAAACGTTACATATCCTGCATCAGGCAATGCATAGTTTATTCGTGTAACAGGATTAAACGGGTTTGGATAATTCTGCATCAATGCATAATTATCCTGCAATAAAGTTTCTTCCTCTCGTGCCGATGTTAGCAAATCTACAACTGTTCGGATAACTAAATTTTCACCGCTTCCGAAATTTTTTGCATCCAGAAAATTATACCATTGTAAACCGCTACCTGCATCAAAAAGAGACGAACTACGGTTTGTTGGGTTCGCGCCGCCATCGGCGATAAATTGAAGTGTATCCCCCGCAACTCCGATAACCTGAAACACAACATGAAAATTTACATCTTTCGGGATAGTAATATTAAGCGGACTCAAATCGACAGTATTAAAAACACCTTTTGTTAAACTCGAAAAAGGAATATTGATGGCAGACCCGATTTGAGTTCCGGGAATACCGCCTAAACTTCCAGTTGTGTCATTATGAACTGTTACTTTCAATGTTCCGTTGCCTTTAATTCCATTTGTTCCACCGTTTATTAAAAACTCTGTTCGTTTTAACTTGGCATCCGCACCCGGTGTAAACCGTACCGCATAAGCGATATCTTCAAATTCCGATGGCAATTCAATGATGTATGTGGGAGTTCCGTGGTATTCCAAAATATTTGTTAACGGCTGGTCGGGCACTTTGTTGGCAAGAATATTTATTCCACTCGTTGTCAAACCCACATTCACCGATACAGATACTCGCGCATTCACGGAATCAATTAACGGGTCGTGCGACTCGTTCTGTCCGTTATAATACTCAGCTAAAACCGGATTAATAAATGAGATGCCGCTTCCATCTTCGGCATACGGACCCACACTTGAACCACCTGTGAAGGATGGAATTACAGGTTCAATTTTAATAAAATAATTTCCTGCCGACAAACCATGTATAGTATAGGCGCCTGTATTTTGAACAAAATAATCGGTAACAGTAGAAATTTGATTCATCAACGAATCGGTTGTACTAATTGCAACAACGTTGGCCCCTCGCACAACAGAATTATCAAAACGAACTGCCGTGCCACTAATTTTTCCTGTGGAAGCTGCGAAGGAAGGTTCGGGATACAAAAAGCTTACAGCAGCTATATCGTCCGGATTCAAACTTGCTAACGACACGTCATCATCAGTCGCAGTAGGATACATTGTTGGAATATAAATATCATTTGCAGGATTTCCATCGCCGGCAAAGTCATCGTTGATTTGCGTATGGTCAAGTCCGATAAAATGCCCAAGCTCGTGAACTATAGTGGCTTTATATTGGATTTCGGTAAGACTGTAAGGCGGTTGCGAAAATTTTCCGTTTAACACAGCCTCGCCCTCAGCGTAGTAACCCGCGTCGGGACCTGCATCATAATAAGCTGATCCTGCATATCCTAAAATATCGTCGCTTGCACCAATGCCAAAGATCGCATCAATTATCGCTCCGTTATTATCGAAAACAACGGGATTAATTCCGTCAGAAAAATTATCCAGGTAGTTTGTAAAATTTGTTCCATCAACATCAACAGGCAGCTCGCCTTGATTTGTGAACGCAACATTCGACGATGCAACATCCTGCCAAACTTGGAAACTTTCGATTGTCAGATTTTTTGCCGTCAGATTTGAGAAGGCGCCTAAATTTCCTTTATCAGTCCGGTAAGTTATCGGCATAGTTTTATATACTATCGACCGACTTTGGTAAGTTGTTAGAGGCCCACCTGCAAAAGTAATTAAAGAGAATTGAATGTAAATTAACAAACAGGCAATTAGTATTAGAAGTTTCTGCATCTCGTTTCCTATTTAGTTTTTAATGTTGTTACAAGTTTACGAACGGTTTCAGCGAATTCAGCATAGTCGTATTTTTCGATACGAACGGGTTTAAGCCACTTTTTGTCGGAAACTGTTTTCGGGTATTTCAAATGTTTGAACAAATTCGGATTAGGTGTTTTATTTTGGACAAACTTTTTTCCTGAACGATTGTCAGTTACGACCGAAAATTTCCCTTGTTCCATACCTACCGGGCTCTGCATTCCTTTTGTGCTTTGAGGATATAGCATCAGGACAACTTCTTCGTTTTCGGTATATCGGGGACTGCCGGCAGGAAAATAAGCAAGACCGTCTGCTTTTCCGCCGTATTGTTTGAATGTGTATTTGCCTGTTTGGGCACCGCTGAAATTTTCATAAACATTGATTGTTATGTAAGTAACCAGCAGTCCGGATTGAGCATCCTTTCCGCTTTCAACTTTTTCTACGACCCCGTGAATAATTACTTCAGATTTTTTTACAAGGTCTTCGATATTCATTGGTTTTGAACGCTGTGCAAATGCCGGTAAAGCACTCAAAAAACAGAATATCAATATGCTGTTTAATATTTTAAAATTTTGTTTTAACATGGTTAAGTCGGTTATATTTGTTTGTGATTGGTTAAATAATTTTCGGTTTCGGTTTGGGTCAATACTTCGTTCATCGAGCCGGTGCGGTATCCTTCTAAATCAAGTGTGATATAAGTAAAACCGATTTCTTTAATTTTTTGAACTAACAACTCGCGTAAATTTTTATCTAAAAATTTTTCGATTTCGTTTTTACCGACCTCGATGCGTATTGTTTTGTCGTCGTGATGCCGGACGCGGAAATATTTGAAACCATTATCGCGTAACAAAGTTTCGGCATCATCAATTTTTTTTAATTTTTCCTTATCGATTCCAAAACCGTACGGGAAACGGGACGACAAACAAGCAAACGATTGCTTGTCCCATGTCGTAAGCGAAAGCTCCTTCGAGATTTCTCGTATATCTTGTTTGGTCAATCCGGCTTCGAGCAGAGGTGAGCGGACATTTTTCTCGTGAACTGCTTTCAATCCCGGTCTGAAATCCTGCAAGTCATCTTTATTGGTTCCGTCTGCAATCCATTTGATTTTTTTTTCAGCAGCAATTGCAGAAAGCTTTGAAAACAATTCGGTTTTGCAGTAGTAACACCTGTCGGGCGGGTTCTCTTTGAATTTTAAGTTATCGGTTTCTTCTGTGTAAACGACGAAGTAATTCGCTCCGATGCTTTTCGCAAAGGTTTCGGCTTCTTCGTATTCGCGGGCGGGATAAGTTTCAGATTTTCCGATTACGGCTAAAGCTTTATCGCCTAACACATCGGTTGCAACTTTTAAAAGAAGCGTACTGTCAACGCCTCCCGAAAAACCAATAACAACGTTTCCCATCTCAGACAAAATTTGCCTGAGACGGTTATATTTAATGCTCGATTGTAAAGTCATGTGTGGAAGAATGTATGGAAAGAATTATTTTTTTAACAACTGCACAAATTCTTTGATTGAACGGACGCCCGGAAATTCCGTTTCGAAAAGCTCTTTCTTGGTTTCATCTATCGTGAAAGATTTTCTCAACGATTCAATTGCTTCGTGATGTTTTTGCAGAAGGAAAAGAACTTTTGCTTTTCCATAGTAGGCATCTGCCCAGTCGGATTTTAGATCAATACATTTGTTATAAGATTTTAATGATTGTTTATAGTAACCGTACTCGAGGAGTGTTTCAGCCAAATCGAACAAAGCATATAAATTTTCCGGATTAATTTTCAAAGCCATCTTATAACTGATCAGTGCATCGCGCCAATATCCTAAACTATAGGAAGTATCAGCTTTTGCATACCATAAGTCGGAATCGTTTTTGAATAACATCAAAGCACGGTTGTAATCTTCTAAAGCTTTCCGGTATTTTTTTAGATAGTCGTAGGAAACACCTCGCGCGTAGTATGATTCGTAGTGAGCCGAATCGATCTTTATCGCCTGAGTAAAACATTTGATCGCTTGGTCGTATTCCCCTAATTCCTGATAAGCGTTGCCCATATTATGCCAGGCATGCGAGTCATCAGAATCGATCCGGATAGCATGTTGGTAGCATTCGACCGCATCGTACAATTTTCCCAAGTTGGCAAAAGTGTTTCCCTTGTTGTACCAAGCCGACGTAAAGTTCTCGTTTATTGTGATCGCCATATCATAATGATCGATAGCTTTCATGTAAAACGTTAACCGGTTATAAATGATACCGCAGTTGTACCAAGCGTTATAATTGAACGGATAGAGTTCTAAATTTTTTTTGTAATATCGGAGAGCGTCATCGAACTTGTTCATCATATCGTAACAAAAGCCGACTTCATATATTAATAATTTGTCATCCGGCTTTATTTGAAGGAGATGTTTTAAAATTGGGAGGGCTTCGTGGTATTTTCCCATTTTTTCAAGCATAATCGCCTTCGAGAAGAGAGCGTCTTCGTTATCTGGCTCATCTTCAATGGCTTTATTAAAACATTCATTCGCTTCCTCAAACCTGTTCAAATGTTCGAGAACTATCCCCTTATATAAAATAACTTCATTGTCTGAAGGATTTAACATCAATGATTTTTGGAATGCTTCGAGCGCTTCTTCATACTTCTCTAACAAACTCAGTATGTTCCCTTTCATTTGCCAGAATTCAGAGCTGTATGAATTCTGCTCAATCAGCATATCTATATAAAACAGCGCGTTTGCGTAGTCTCCTTCTTCGATGAAGAGGTTCACTACATCTTCTAAAGTTTCAGCGCTGAGTTTTCCATTTGTATTCTTTATTTTATCCCGAAGATCCTTTGTTTCGTTATATTGGTTCCTTGGCTGATCTATATCATCAGATTCGTCGAAATTGTATGTGTCCATAGTTTCTCCGATCTATTAATATTTTTATTTTGCATCGTTTCATATACTAACATAATATACGTAAAATAATTCCAAACAATCAAGTAATTTTTATTTTATTAAAATCATTTTTCGCGTATATCCCGATAAATTGTTTACATTATTATCGTTTACGGCTGTTATTAATCTATAGAAATATACACCACTCGCAAGCTGATCGGCATTAAAGGTTGCTTTGTAAGTGCCGGCAAATTGTTTCCCCTCGAACAATGTTCTGACTTCCCTGCCTAATATGTCGTAAACTTTCAAAGTTACATGAGCATTTTGAGGAAGAGAATATTCGAACGCTGTTGTCGAATTAAACGGATTCGGATAATTTTGAGAGAGATAGAAAGTGCTTGGTGTTTGTTCTGAAACTTTTAATACGTATTCGTTTGTCAATAAAGGTAGCTCGATATATGAAGCATAATTTTCGTTTAAAAATATTTCATTGCGGCTGTATTTAAAAACAGGCAGAACGTACGGCAAGCTGCCTAACAATTTCCTGTTTGTTTTATCAATATTTGTGATTTCAATTCTGATTCTGTTGTTAGCCTGGAATTCGTGTGAATGAAAGAAACCGCGAACGTCAACAGGAAATATTTGGTTGATTTGATTACCGCGCGATACGTAATTTATCCGATTGACAAAATATTTATTATCTAAACTGTCAACCTCGTATATCTGAACGTTAATCGGGAATTTTTCGGAAGAAGATTTTAGATAGAAATTGATCCGTGGAGAGCCAAACATAAGTGCGCTTGTGTTTAACGGAGTTGTTTCGAATGTCACTGTTCGCTTAATGAAAGCAGAGTCGAACCAAAGCCCTTTAAATCCCTCGCTCCAGGCTCTGTTGAGATTATAAGTAGTGTCACGGTAGTCGTTTATCAGCTCTGCAACATCGTTTGCTGAAGCCGGTAGCGAATATTTTAGACTGCCCCCGGAATGCAAGTAAAACCGGTGAGGGACAATATTCTGAAACGGTAGTTCATTAATCTCGTGTTGTTTCCACTTGAAATATCCCAAAGAATCCATCGGAAGACTGCTGTAAGCGTACGTGTATTTAGGTTCATCAAAGAATCCAGTATTAATATTTCTCAGAAAATGTTTGAACCATCGTGTTATCCATGAAAATTGATACTGCCACTGGTCGTAATTATCGTCCGAAAAATGTCCACCGGTTCCCAAATACATTTTCTTCAAACCAGGATAACTTACTATGTTGGCGATTCCATCGCTTGCTTCAAAATAATAGTCCTGATATTTAATAAAAGTCATCAGCGGCTTTTGTGAAGATTGCAGAACAGTGGTATCAACATCACGCGGCGGCGTGAAAATGGAATAAATGGAATCGAAAGAGTCGCGACTGAGTAAATTCCACAATGTATCTCGTATTGGGTCGTATCTAACAGTCGCGGTTTTCAAAAGAACCGCAACTGTTCTTCTGACAGCGCCATTAGCAAACATATCAGACGCCCAGCGCGGAACGATCACATCAGCCGATACTGCTTTAACCGGCAAATTATCAACTATAGCCCAAAGCCCGTGAAGCCCGCCTTGCGAGCCGCCAATAATGCCGATTGAGTTAGTATCAACGTTTGGAAGTGAGCGGACAAAATTAACAACCTCGGTTAAATCCAATCGCTCGCGTGTTGACATAATAGTGGAATTACCAGAGGAATATCCGTGACCACGGACGGTATAACAGAGGGTGAGATAACTACTTTTTGCATAGCCCTCAACGGATGGGATTGTAGAATTTTTACTTCCTCCGAACCCGTGAACATATAACAGCACAGGATAACCCGACGCTGGCGGCGCACTACTCGGAACAAAGTATGTAGCATCCAGGCTGTCGTTGTTTCCCACCGGAACAAAAACATCGTGCCTTGTTTGTGCAAAACTGAAAGAAGAAAAGATTAAGCTAAATAACACTATACAGTAGATAAATTTCATTCCGAGCAAGCCTTCTGTTTTTTTATAATTTACTGAAGTTACGCAGAATTGACTTTTTGTCATGTTGAGCGAAGCGAAACATCTAAAAATAGCTCGAATTTGAGGTTTAAGATTCTTCACTTCGTTCAGAATGACTCTTTTGCGTAACTTCAGTAATTTATCAGTTTCTATTAAAAAAAATGTGACATCAACCAAGTTAAAAAAAAGAGCCATAACACCTATAAACGGTAGAAATGGCTCTTGCATAAATTAGAAATACTGCACAAAGTAGAATTCTCTTTTGCAGCCGCAACTGCTGCTGATTTATTTACTTCGACAGGGTCAGAACTTCATCGCTCGATTTCTTTACCGATGTGACGGACTTTGCGAAAGCCTCTTTTTCCTTGTCAGTCAAATCCATAACAATGATTTTTTCAATACCCTTCGCGCCTAAAACGACCGGCACGCCGATAAATAAACCATCTACGCCGTACTCACCCTTGAGTAGTGTGCAAACCGGTAGAATCTTTTTCTTATCAAAAATAATCGCCTCTGCCATTTCCAACGCCGCCCATGCCGGAGAAACAAATGCCGAGCCGCTGCCCAATAACTTTACTACCTCGCCGCCCGCCTGTCTTGTGCGAGCTTCGATAGCATCAAGTTTTTCCGGAGCAATAAATTTTTCCACCGGCATTCCGGCAATACGGCAAGCCGAACGGATCGGCAGCATATCGTCGCCGTGGCCGCCAAGAACCATAGCTTCTACGTTCTCAACGCTTACGCCGGCTTCATTTGCTATGAAATATCTGTAACGTGCAGAATCTAAAACCCCCGCCATACCCATAATTTTTTCACGCGCTGGTTTTAAATTCATGAATAGACGATAAACAATAGCGTCCAATGGATTGGCAATCGAAATGATAGTTGCCTTCGGGCAAAATTTTGATATACCTTCACTCACCGCGTCGGTAATCTTTAAATTGGTAGCCAATAATTCTTCCCGTGTGGGAATAGTGCCGTCCGGACGGGCAGCACGCGGCACGCCAGCCGTGTTAATCACCAAATCCGCACCTTCGATAACGTCGTATTCTTTCGATCCTTCGACCACCACATCCGATGAAATGATTGGTAAACCTTCTGCGATGTCCAAACATTTACCTTTGGATAGATCAGGTCCTTTTACATCCACCAAGCCAACATAGCGCGCCAGCCGACGTCGCACGATTTCCTGTACTAGCACACCACCGATGTTACCACCACCGACTACTGCAATTTTCATTGTATCCTCCTTATAGAAGTTATTTGATATGTTAATTAAGAACTAAAAAGATTGAAAAAAAGAAGCCCGGTCGAAACCAGATTATGTGATGAATCTAATTCTTACGGGCTATGCAAAGAACTGTACTATATAAAATTGATTACTATTGAACGATGCTTACCATTTTTCGAGATTTACCGGAGTTCTCGAACTTAACAACACCATCAACAAGCGCAAAGATTGTATCGTCAGAGCCGACTCCGACGTTTTCGCCTGGTAATACTTTTGTTCCGCGCTGGCGTATGATGATGCTTCCTGCTGAAACTTTTTCGCCGCCAAACCGCTTTACACCTAATCGCTGTGCATTACTATCGCGTCCGTTCCGTGAACTTCCGCCACCTTTTTTATGTGCCATACTTAATTTTCCTTATCCAATTTTTGTAATTTCTATCTGTGTATATTGTTGCCGATGGCCCTTACGGACTCGATAACCTTTTCGCTTCTTCTTCTTAAACACAATCACGGTATTATCTTTTAAATGATTTAAAATTTGTGCTTCGACTTCAATACCTTTAACGATTGGTTTCCCGACTTTGATACCTTTATCATCGCTGTATAGCAGAACTTTATCAAATTTCAGCTTATTGCCAACTTGGTTTGCTATTTTAGGGACAAACAGTTTCGCAGAGGAACTTACCTTAAATTGCTGTCCTGCTATTTCAACAATTGCAAACATGTTTAAAAATCTCCAAATTTGTTTAAAAAACGATAAATTGTGCTTAAATCTACAAATTAAATATACCAAAGTCAATATAGTGCTTGCATCTAGTATAAAAGATATTTATATTCAATCAACATTATTGGATATAAAATATGTTTCCTACATTAAGAGCAAGAGTGCATGCATGGCTTTGGTGGTGCGTATCAATTGGAATAACCGTCTTCCTTTTTACCAGCACGTTTAGAACTATCGCAAGTCAGTTTTAGTCTAAATCCATTTCTCGTTTTCGTTGGCTTCTACTCCGGCAAAAACTTCGTCGTTGATCGAACCTTTTGCTTTTTTCATCACAAACATCGGAAACGATGCCTGACTTTCTTCTCCTTGTTTTAAAATCAAATAAGCTGCAACTGCTCCTATTCCTATTCCGACTACTGTCCAAAACAAACCTTTCATAACTCATCCTGTATTTTTTTTTATTTTATAATTTCGGTTGATAATATCTTTTTGCATTTTCTGTAAGCATCGTTGATACGAGCATCGCATTTGATTTTTGCAAAACCGTATCTATATCGACGTTTAAATTTTCTATCCAAAATTGATCTTTTCGGTCTTTCAATTTCATTATTGCTGTAGCATTCGACCAGAGTATTATTGCCATTTGTACGGGGTCAATGTTCTCCCTGAAGGTTCCATCTTTTATTCCATTTGAAATAACATCTATGATAACATCCCAAGCTCTTTTACTTTGGTTGTGACTTTCGTTTAACAATTCTTCCGATGCCATTGTATGGAATTGCGGACTTTCGAGAAAAGAAAACATTCTGAAATAATGTGTATGCTTTTGCGAAAAATTGTAATACGCCGAGCCGATGTTCAGTAACTTTTGTATCGTTGAAACATCGGGTGAAGCTGCTTCGGAAAGTTTTCCGATTAGAATATCAAACCCTCGGCAAATTACTCCAAGATACAAATCGTCTTTGCTTCGGTAATACAAATACAATGTGCCTTTGCTAAGCTCCGCTTTCTCGGCAATCTCATCCATCGTCGAGGCTATCAAGCCTTTTTCAAAGAAAACAGATTCCGCTGCATCTAATATCGATTCCCGGCGAAGCTGTTTTTCTCTTTCTTTTCTTTCTATTTTACTCATTATTAATCAATTTAGGGATATTCTGATAATTAAATGACTAACAGTCATTTAATTGGCTTAAGTATAACGAAAAATATTTTGAAATGCAAAATTACTAACTTCATACTTTTTTTCTATATATTTCAATTACGATATTTTTTTCAGCAGATTGAATAGCTTTTTTTTATTTTTCTTTTATCATTTCAGAGAAAAATTATGCCTGTTAATAAAATTTTTTCTTATTTGATTAATCTTATCTATTTCGTTATATTAAAATTAGATATTGATAGATGATTAAGTAACACGAAAATAAATTTATTTTTTTATATGCTATTGCTAATAAAGGACGAAAATGGAAGGTAATTTTTCAAATAGAGTACAAGATGTTATCCGGCTTAGCCGCGAAGAAGCTTTGCGTCTCGGACACGATTATATCGGAACCGAGCACCTGCTTTTAGGAATTATACGCGAAGGACAGGGCATTGCCGTTAAAATACTCCGTAACTTAGGCGTTGATCTGCAAAAACTTAAAAAATCAATTGAGGAAGCAGTCCGTTCAACCGGCGGAACGATGACTATGGGAAATATCCCACTCACCAAGCAAGCCGAAAAAGTTTTAAAGATAACTTACCTAGAAGCCAAACTCTTCAAAGCCGATGTGATTGGCACCGAGCATTTACTCCTCTCATTAATGAGGGACGACGATAATATTGCGGCTCAAATATTACATCAGCTAAATATTACATACGAAGCAGTTCGCTTTGAACTCGATAATATAATAAGCGGTAAAACTCCCAGTTCACATCCCGCCTCTCCACAAGCCGAGAAAAAAACCGATAAATCGAAAACTCCTGTGCTCGATAACTTCGGCAGGGACTTAACCCGCTTAGCTATGGAAGATAAGCTTGACCCTATCGTAGGTCGTGAAAAAGAAATCGAACGGGTAGCCCAAGTGCTTAGTCGTCGCAAAAAAAACAACCCGGTACTCATAGGCGAACCAGGTGTCGGGAAAACTGCAATCGCCGAAGGACTTGCGCTGCGGATCGTACAGAAAAAAATTTCCCGAGTACTGCACGATAAGCGCGTTGTAACACTTGACCTCGGAGCTTTAGTAGCCGGAACCAAATACCGCGGACAGTTTGAAGAAAGAATGAAAGCGGTAATGAACGAACTTGAAAAAGCTAAAGATGTAATTTTATTCATCGACGAACTTCACACAATAGTAGGCGCCGGTGGAGCTTCCGGCTCTCTTGATGCATCAAATATGTTTAAACCCGCTCTCTCGCGAGGCGAATTACAATGCATCGGTGCAACTACACTCGACGAATATCGACAATACATAGAAAAAGATGGCGCACTTGATAGACGGTTTCAAAAAATAATGATCGACCCGACATCGGTCGATGAAACTATACAGATATTGAAGTACATAAAACACAAATACGAACAACATCATGGTGTAAAATACGCCGACAAAGCAATTGAAGGAGCCGTTAAACTTAGCGACCGCTACATCACAGATCGCTATCTTCCGGACAAGGCAATCGATGTCCTCGACGAAGCCGGTGCCCGTGTACATCTTTCTAACATTCATGTACCACAAGACGTTTTGGATTTAGAAGCTGAAGTCGAAAAAGTAAAACAATCCAAAAGCCATGTCGTAAAAAGTCAGAATTATGAAGAGGCAGCTCGACTTCGTGACCTCGAGAAAAAACTACTCAGCAGCCTCGAAACAGCAAAGTTAGAATGGGAACAAAAATCGGAATCGCTTGTTTACGAGGTTACAGAGAATCACATCGCCGATGTCGTAGCTATGATGACCGGTATTCCTGTGAACAAGATTGCCGAATCAGAATCGCTTAAACTTCTGAAAATGGAAGAAGTATTACAAAAACAAATTATCGGTCAGTCCGAAGCTATTGTTAAGCTTAGCAAAGCGATCCGGCGAACACGATCCGGCTTGAAAGACCCGAAACGTCCGATTGGTTCGTTTATATTTCTCGGACCAACCGGCGTTGGGAAAACCGAATTGGCAAAAGTGCTTACAAAATATTTGTTCGACACCGAAGAAGCACTAATCCGGATTGATATGAGTGAATATATGGAAAAGTTCTCAATATCGCGCCTCGTTGGTGCACCTCCCGGATATGTCGGATACGAAGAAGGCGGACAACTTACAGAAAAAGTCCGGCGCAAACCATACTCGGTTGTCCTGTTGGATGAAATCGAAAAAGCACATCCTGATGTCTTTAATATTCTTTTGCAAGTATTGGACGACGGTATCTTGACCGACAGTCTCGGAAGACGTGTTGATTTCAAAAATACTATCCTGATAATGACTTCGAATGTCGGAACAAGAGATATTAAAACTACAGGAGGTTTTGGTTTCGGGACCGAAACACCAAAAGACAAATACACGGCAATGAAACAGACTGTGGAAGATGCGTTGAAGAGGGTGTTCAATCCTGAATTCCTCAATCGCGTTGATGATACTATAATATTTCATAGCTTAGAGCGCCAGCACATAAATGAAATCATCGATATCCAATTGGAAGAACTTGTAAAACGTATGGAATCGCTGGATATCAAGCTGCGGCTTACAAAACCAGCCCGTGAGTTTTTAATCGACAAAGGTTTTGACCCTGCTTTTGGAGCCCGTCCGTTAAAACGTGTACTTCAAAAATATGTTGAAGATGCTATTGCAGAAGAAATTCTTAGAAATAAATTTTCCGAGGGTAGCATAATAAATATCAAGCTTAATCCTAAAACCAATACGCTCAAATTCGTTGACGTGAATAAATCGAAAAAAGCGAAACCCGAAAAGGAACCCCAAGCTGAAACCAGCGAGAGCAACTAAAAATAAGTGGTTTTTAGTATTAATAATCAGCAGTACAATTTTTTTTTACAGTTATACCCACTCGCAAACCGATAGCTCTCAACTTGTTAGCTATCGGTATAAAAATATTTCATCATTTTTACAAACATACCCAAATCATTTAGTTGAAGGAGTCGAAGCAGCTTTTTTAAAAAAAAATACTCCGTATGCCTTCATCGGGAGTGCGGCTGCGATCATCGCTTTAAGTCAATTCGATACAGATATCAGCAAGGAGTTTTATCGAAAGCCGGTTATGTCGCAATCGTTATCTAAAGCAGCCGACAACTTTGGCGAAACTTTCGGTTGGGGCTACTTTGCCGGAGCGGGGTTGATTACTTTCGAAAGCTTAATATCGCGAAACTCTTCTACAGAATATTTTACGAAGTTAGAATTGTTGTTAGAGTCGATCGCTGTTACTCAAATAATAACACAAACTTTAAAATTATCGACACAGCGGATGCGACCAAATTTTTCAGACGACCACTCGTTTCCTTCGGGACATACTTCATCTACATTTGCAATGGCTGCAAGTTTAAACGGGATATATGGCTGGCAAGCAGGTATCCCGGCATACGTTCTCGCTTCAATTGTCGGGTTACAACGAATCAACTCGAATGCTCATTACTTATCCGATGTTTTGAGCGGCGCCCTAATCGGAACACTTGTCGGACAGGGGTTCTCCTCTATTCATCATCAAAATAAAAACGATGCGCCGATGTTAAACACTTTTTTCTTTTTCGATTCGAGGTCATCTGCTTTGCAGGCTAACATAGTTTTCCGTTTGAATTTGTAACTCATTTAATTTCTTTATAAATTTTCACCGAAAATGATAAACCCCTTAAAACATATCAAAAATTTTACCGCTTCGTTGGGCTTGGTTGAACAATCGCAAGTTGTTGCCTCAACAGCAGTTATCGTGTTGATGATGACAATCCTAAGTATCAACATTGCGACCGGACAGGATTTAAGATGGGTAGATTTTATTACATTAATTACCGTCGGTATATTTGGATTTCTGATTGTTTTTTTTATTTCAAAATATGGACTGCAGATAAACGAACAACATCGTCAGTTGCTTGCCCTCAACACCATCGCACAAGCTGTTAGCCACTCAGTAGAATTGAAAACAGTTCTGCAAAATTCTCTTGAAAAAGTAGTTGACCTTCTGAATGCTGATGGCGGCTGGATCTATCTTGTCGAAAAAGAGAAAATGGAGTTAAAGCATAGTTACAAAATTCAAACCAAAATTTTACCCGACCAGATTTATTTGGACTCAACATTGGCTGAAGCTCTTAAATTAAACAACGAACCGTCGCAATTTACATTCGAGGAAGAACAATTAATCAGCGAGCGATTTTTCCGGTATAACATTCCAACATGGGCATCGCTTCCACTCGAATTAAACACACAATTTGTCGGAACAATTATAATAGCAAGCAAAGATTCAAATGCACTCAGACCAAAGCAGCTCGAATTACTACAAGCTTTCAGAAACCAAATAAGTGTTGCTCTAAATAATGCATACCTGTTCGAGCAAATGAAACAATCCGAGCGGTTGTATGCCGATTTATACGAAAACCTTCCCGATATGTACCATAGCGTTAACTTCGACGGGATAATAGTGAGCTGCAATAAAACTGAACTTGACCATTTGGGTTTTACAAAAGAAGAAATAATCGGAAAAAATATTACAAAATTATATCCCTCCGAATACCACGATTTAATCTTGCATCGCATTAAAGAAATTTTTAATACCGGAGTCGATTTAAAAGGTATCGAAGAAATAATGCAACCCAAAAACGGCACTCGAATAAACGTGAGTGTAAATACCTCCATTGTTTACAACTCCGAAAGAAAGCCGGTATTAGTCCGTATGGTTGCACGCGACATAACCAAACAAAAACTGATGGAAGAGAAGATAATCCAAGCACAAAAAATCGACAGCATCGGAAATTTGGCTGGCGGCGTTGCACACGATTTCAACAATATACTCAACTCAATACTCGGACCTGCTTCGATGATGAAACGAAAACTTTCCGAGGGCGATAAATTTTATAAATACATAACTCTAATCGAAGATTCGGCTCGCAGGGGAGCTTCAGTTACACGACAGTTATTAACATTCTCAAGAAAATCGAATGTTTATTTCCGCAATACCGATATTAATAAAATTATAAGTGAAACCTTTCATCTTTTCGAAAGGAGCATTCCTAAATCGACTCAAGTTAAATGGACACCTTCGAAAGAAATTTTAGTCGTTCACGGCGACGAAGGACAATTAGAACAAGCTATCTTAAATTTGTTCATTAACTCACAGGCTGCTCTGCCAGACGGTGGAATAATTACTGTGCTATGCAAGTCGATCACTACAAAGGAACATCTCCCAGCAGCTTTTAATGATGTTCCTCCAGGCAAATATGTTATGATAAAAATAATTGATAACGGAACAGGTATCCCGAATGATATCATCTTAAAAATTTTCGAACCGTTTTTTACAACTAAAGACCAATCGAAAGGAACCGGACTTGGCTTATCGGTGGTCTTCGGCGTTGTCAGAAACCACGATGGTTATATTTCAGTAGATAGTGAAGTCGGTGTTGGAACTGCTTTTACGATATATCTTCCGCGAGTTGAAAAAATAGACGACTTCGAAATAGATAAAACTGCCGAAAATCTTGTCGGTGGAAGTGAACGCGTGCTGATAGTCGACGACGATGCAGGCGCCAGCGTTGTAGGTGGCGATATCCTACGTGAACTTGGATATAAAGTTGACATTGCTCAAGATGGTTTTCAAGCCATCGAAAAATTTCAGAACAACAATATCTACGACTTGGTGATACTTGACCTCAATATGCCCGGCATCAGTGGTAAAGAAGTTTTTTATAGATTGAAGAAGCTAAAACCTTCTATTAAAATTTTAATTTGCAGCGGGTACAGCGATACTATTTTGAACGACGACAATTTTATTAAATCTATAGATGGATATTTACATAAACCGTATATGTACGAAGAGCTTGCCAAAGCGGTTCGTGAAGCTATTGATAAAAATACAATACCAAATTAAAATATTATGAATATCTGCAGCGAAGAATTAAAGAATGCACGGATAAGTCAAGAAATTTCTTTGGAAGATATTTCAGCCGCAACACGCATTAATGTTAAATTTCTTCAAGCTATTGAGGAGGGGCAATTTTCCATTTTGCCACAGGCCTATGTGCGGGCTTTTATCCGTGAGTATGCGGCTCAGGTTGGCATGAATCCCGACGATTGCATAAAAAAATATGAACAGCCAAATCAACCTCAACTAACAAATGATACCGTAATTTCTGTTCCTGCTACGAAAGTCCGTCTCTCAAAACAAAAAGGTGCCTCCCAAACTACCGTTCTGGCTATACTCGCAATCATCGTGGTTGTAGGATTGATTGGCTCGTTAACTTTTTTCAGAGATGATACTGAAAAAACTGTTGAGGAAATCCCGTTCCAGCAAGCAGTAGAAGAAACTGAAAAGAAACCTACACCCGATTCTTCGATTTCTAATTTAAGCAAACACTCACCTCAAGGTTTACTCCCTTCCGCTTCAGTGTCGGGAGATAGTTTACTCCTTTTTATTTCAGCTTCCGAGAGCGCCTGGATAAGTTTAATAATTGATGAAAAAGTAAAAAGCGAAATTCTTTTATTGGCAGATAAAAGTATGCAGTGGAAAGCTGCACACGATTTCAAACTTACAGTCGGAAATGCCGGAGGTATAAAAATTAAACTCAATAATAAGGAGGTTCCCTCATTAGGCAAACGAGGGGCTGTTATACGCGACTTTGTTTTAACACGGCAGTTTCTCGAACAAACACAGCGATAGAATATGCCTCTACAAAAATCGGTGATTGAAAAAATCGAGAAGCTGCGGAAAGAAATTAACGAACACGATTACCGTTATTATGTTTTAGCTGAACCGGTAATTTCAGATGCAGAGTATGATAAATTAATGACTACTCTTGAGGAACTCGAAAAGCAGTATCCCGAATTAATTACACCCGACTCACCCACGCAGCGAGTCAGCGGCGAACCGACAAAAAAATTTCCCACAGTAACTCACTCAGTTCCAATGTTAAGTTTATCGAACTCATACACCGAGGAAGAGGTGCGCGAGTTCGACCGCCGGGTAAAATCGCTCCTGACTGATCAATCATACAAATATGTATGCGAATTAAAATTCGACGGCATCGCAGTCAGCTTAAAATATATTGATGGCATACTGAAAGTCGGTGCAACACGCGGCGACGGAACACAGGGCGATAATATTACGAACAACCTGAAAACCATCCGCTCGATACCTTTAAAGTTAGATACGAACAACAAAGCTCTTCTTGATATTGAAGTCCGCGGAGAAGTCTTTATGAAAAAGGATGATTTCATCCGGATGAACGAAGAGCGTGAAGTTGATGGTGAAAAACTTTTTGTAAATCCCCGCAACTCATCCGCCGGAACGTTGAAACTTCAAGACCCAAAAATAGTTGCCGAGCGTCCCTTAAACTTTTATACTTACTTTTTGAAAGCTGAAAAAGCAGATTTGAAAAATCATTCCGATTGTTTGAAAACGTTAAAGCAGTTGAAATTTCCGGTTAATGAATTCTCAAGATTGTGTAATAATATTGATGAAGTAATTGAGTTTTGGAAAGAATGGCAGGACAAACGTGAAGCTCTTCCTTACGACATAGATGGTGTAGTGGTAAAAGTCGATTCGCTCCGTCAGCAAGACTTGCTTGGTGCAATTGCAAAAAGTCCGCGCTGGGCTTTCGCTTACAAATTCACATCGCGCAAAGCAGAAACTAAATTAAACGACATTAAACTTCAGGTTGGCCGCATCGGAACAATCACACCTGTCGCTAATTTGCAGCCGGTTTTTATTGGAGGAACAACTGTCAGTCGTGCTTCGCTCTACAACGAAGACTACATACAAGAACTCGACATCAGAATCGGCGACAGCGTTATAGTTGAAAAAGGGGGCGATGTAATTCCGAAAGTTACAGAAGTGATAAAAGAAAAACGACCGGCTAACGCCAAAATTTTTTCGTTTCCCTCAAAATGTCCTGAGTGCAGTTCAAAAATTTACCGTCCCGAAAGCGAGGTAAATTACTATTGCGAAAACACTGAATGTCCTGCACAAGTAAAAGGACGAATAATGCACTGGGCATCGCGAGGCGCTATGGATATTTCAGGTTTGGGCGAAGCTGTAGTTGATAGATTGGTTGAGTCGAAATTTATTAAAAATGTTGCCGATTTATACTCGCTTCATACTCAAAAAGAAAAGTTGGCTGCAATTGAACGTTGGGGCGAGAAGAGCGTGCAAAATCTTTTAGACGGGATTGAAGTTAGTAAACAGAAACCGTATCATCGCGTCCTCTTCGCACTCGGTATCCGCCATGTTGGAATGGGTGGGGCTCAGATTTTAAGCACAAGTTATCCATCAATAAAAAAATTGCTCTCTGCAAACAAGGATGAGTTACAAAATACTTACGAGATAGGTCCTAAAATTGCTGAAAGTATCGAGCGTTACTTTGCCGAGAAGCACAATATTAATTTGATAAATCGTTTACAAGCGGCGGGATTAAATTTTGAAGCTGAAAAATTAGAAGGTTTGCCTTTAAGCGGAAAAATTTTTGTTTTAACAGGAACACTTTCGAGTATGGCACGCGAAGAAGCAAAAGAAAAGATTGAAAAATTAGGTGGAAAAGTAGCTTCGTCCGTTTCAAAAAATGTAAACTACCTCGTTGTTGGAGCGGATGCGGGTTCAAAATTGGAGAAGGCAAAAAAAATAGGCGTGGAGATTATTGAGGAAGATGAGTTTTTGGGTATGATAAAAATCACTTGACTTACGTGTTCTAATTATATATATTTTTAATGAATGTATTATAACAAAGGAACGTATATATGGAACGATCGACAGTAACCATTAAAGGTCAAGTGGTAATCCCCTCAGGGATTCGTAAAAAATATGGAATAAAAAGCGGAACAAAGGTTTATTTTTTAGGCCAAGAAGGAATTATTAAAATAATTCCTGTTACTTCCGAAGTCATCGAGGCAAATTTTGGATTTTTAAAAACTAATGGAAAACTTTTAAAAGCTCTGATGGAAGAGAAAAAAAGAGAACGGGAATTATGAAGAAATTTGTTTTAGACAGCTTCGCCTTAATCGCATATTGCGAAGGCGAAAGTGCGTGTAAAATCGTTATTGTGGTTATAAAAAAAATATGTTCAGCGTGGAAAGATTTCTTTTAAAATGGTTTTCCCTCCTATTTATCCAAAATACTCTGTGTACCATATGCAAAGCAATACAGCATATAGTGCTACCAAACGCAAATCTACCGGCATTTAGTGCACCTTCAAGACCTGTAAACGAAGTATCAACTTTGTTTTTTATCTATATTTTGGTAAATTCAATTCAAAATCCTATACTCTAAATTCCTAATACGAGATGAGCAAATCAAGAAAAATAGATAATGTTATACGAATCGTATCGAAGAAAAAACCACAAACAGATTTCAAATACTGGCAATCTCAGCCTTACGAAAAACGGCTGGCGATAGTAGAAGAAATAAGAAACGAGTATCACAATGGTAATAAGCAAAGACTTCAAAGAGTTTTTAGAATTATTAAACGAACACAAAGTTAAATATCTGGTTGTCGGTGGGTATGCTGTTGCATTCCATGGACATCCACGTTATACAAAAGATTTGGATATTTGTATTAAGCCAGATAAAAAAAATGCTGAAAAAATAATGAAGGTTTTAAAAGATTTTGGCTTTGGCTCTCTTGAAATTAAAGTCGAAGATTTTCTTAATCGTGATGTCGTAATCCAACTCGGAAACCTACCTAATCGGATTGATTTAATTACAGAACTCGATGGTGTTAATTTCGATCGATGTTATTCTTCCAAAGTAGAAATAGAAACCGATGGTATAAAAATTAAATTTATCAGTCTAGAAAATTTGAAGAAAAATAAAAAAGCTGCCGGAAGATATCAAGACCTTGCAGATTTAGAAAATCTTTAGTCTATTAACACTCACAATAACAAAGGGTATTCAAATGAAACTTATAAGATTTTTTAGTTTTACGATTTTAATATTTGCACTGATTTTTTCGGTCAGCTTTTCGCAAGATATGCGGCCAATGGAAATTGATGACATCTTTAAAATTAAACGTGTAACCGACCCGCAACTATCACCCGATGGAAAATGGCTCGCTTACGTAATCACCGAAGTTGACAAAGCCGCAAACAAATCGAACAGCGATATTTATTTGATGCAATCTTCGGGTGGTGAAGTTCGCAAACTTACATCGAGTCCTGCTGCCGATAACAATCCACGATGGTCGCCCGATGGAAAAACAATCGCATTCGTTTCTACGCGCTCCGGCGATACGCATATCTGGCTGATTGATGTAACAGGCGGCGAAGCCCGGCAATTCACTACAATTTCAACCGGCGCCTCTCAGCCCGTTTGGTCGCCCGACGGCAAAATGATTGCATTCGTCTCGACAGTCTATCCTGAATTTTCCGATAAACCATTTAAAGAAGCCGATGCGCTGAACAAAAAGAAAAATGAAGAGAAAGAAAAAAGCAAAGTAAAAGCACGCCTCATCACAAAGCTATTGTATCGCCATTGGAATGCGTGGGTTGACGACAAACGTCAGCATGTTTTCGTAATGCCGGTTGATGGAGGTGAGCCGAAGAACTTAACTCCCGGCGACCGCGACGGTGTGCCAACCTCGTCCACATTTGCAGCCGGTGATGAGTTTGCCTTTTCACCCGACGGAAAAGAAATTGCCTACACTGCAACTCCAACAGAAAACGAAGCATGGAATATGAATCACGACATTTACACAGTTTTGATTGATGGAACGAACCGCAAACAGATTACAACGAATCCCGCAGCCGATGGTTACCCGCGTTATTCAAAAGACGGAAAATATATTGCTTATCGTCGGCAACTAACACCGGGATTCGAAGCCGATAAATGGGAACTGATGTTGTTCGATCGAGCGAAAAGCAAGCACGAAAGAATGACAGAAAATTTTGATGCTTGGGTTTTAGATTTTGAATGGACTGACGACAGCAAGAAGATTTATTTCCCATCAGAAGAAAATGCAAATCAGAAAATTTTTTGCCTCTCACTCAAAGACAAAAAGATCACGAGAATTATCGAGGAAGGCGTGAACAGCAATGTGAACATATCGGCAGACGGGAAGCTGATTTATTTTACCAAGCACACATTAGAACGGCCGATTGAACTTTATTCAGCAACAAGCGATGGAAAAAATCCTCAAAAACTCACAACCACAAACGACGAATTGTTTTCAAAAATATTATTCAACAAAGCAGAGAGCATCACATACACCGGCGCCGGCGGAACAACAATACAATCTTGGTTAATCAAGCCCCCGATGTTCTCCGCTGAAGGCGGACCGAATAAAAAGTATCCGCTTGTTTATCTTGTTCACGGTGGACCGCAAGGTGCTTGGGAAAATGGATGGCATTATCGCTGGAATCCACAAATTTGGGCTGCACAAGGATATGTCGTGATGTCGCCGAATCCGCGTGGCTCTACGGGATTCGGACAGCAATTCTTGAATGAAATATCGAACGACTGGGGTGGTAAAGTTTATGAAGATTTAATGAAGGGCGTTGAATATGCCGAAAAACTTCCTTATGTAGATGCTAACAAGATGGCATCGGCGGGTGCCTCGTACGGCGGTTACATGATGAACTGGTTCGCTACACAAACCGGAAAATTTAAAACTCTAATTACTCATGCGAGTATTTGGAATTTTTACTCGATGTACGGAACGACCGAAGAAGTTTGGTTCGACGAATGGGAACACGGCGGAACACCTTGGGATGCACCCGAAGCATACGATAAATTTTCGCCGCATAAGCACGCAAAGAATTTGTTAAAGTATAAAACTCCAATGCTCATTGTTCACAACGAGCTTGATTATCGCGTTCCCGTTACAGAGGGAATGCAGTTGTTCACAACTTTGCAGCGAATGGGAATTGAATCAAAGTTTCTTTACTTCCCCGACGAAGGGCACGGAGTATTGAAACCGCAGAACAGCGAGTTGTGGCATAAGACAGTGTTTGAGTGGTTAGCGAAGTATTTAAACAAATAAATGTTCACGCAAAGAAATCGCATAACAATCTTTAAGGTTCCCTTCGGTCGCTCAGTGTAGAAAAATAAAAATGTCACTCTGAGCGACACCGACGAAAGTCGGTGGAGTCGAAGAGTGAAGATGTCAGATTGCAAGAATGAAAACTGGCTGTGTTTACATATTGTTGGGAGTACTTCAAATTTAGAACAGAGGATTGCACAACATAACGCTGCAATTTTCGGTGGTTATACCACATTACGGAGACCCGTGAAGTTGCTGTGGTCTCAAGAATTTAGTGAAATTCGATATGCAATCGAAGCCGAGAGAAAAATCAAAAAATGGACACGTGCAAAGAAGGAAGCACTTATGCGCGGTGATTTTGAAACTTTACACGAGTTATCAAAATCAACTAAAACGAAAAAGAAAAATCATCCTTCGTCTCCTCCGCTAAAGCGGAGCCGCTCAGGATGACGGTTAAATCAAAAATAAAAAAATAGGATATTTAAAATGAATAAAATGAAATTATCGGCAATCATAATTATTATAATCGGAATTGTTTCATCAATTTCTATCTCACAGGAGAAACGGACGTTCACTATTGATGATATGTTCAAATTCACACGTGTTGCCGATCCGCAAATTTCTCCCGATGGGAAATGGATTGCTTACGTGGCGACAGTGGTTGATAAAGAAAAGAACCGAAGCAACAGCGACATCTGGCTAATCCCATCAACAGGTGGAACGCCACGCCAGCTTACAGCAAGCGATAAAGCTGACGACCGTCCGCGCTGGTCGCACGATGGAAAAATTATTGCATTCAATTCAACGCGCGATGGGAATCCACAAATTTATCTCATTGATGTTACCGGCGGTGAGGCTCGCAAAGTTACATCAATTCCAACCGGAACAGCTAACCACATTTGGACACCCGAGGGAAAGTCGCTGATTTTTCAAACGAGTGTTTACCCTGATTGCTTCACAGGCGATTGGACGAAAGATAAAGCTTGCAACGAAAAGAAAGATGAAGAAAAAGCAAAGAACAAAGTTAAAGCCCGTATCATCGACGAATTGATGTATAAGCATTGGAACACCTGGATCGAAGAAACCCGCAGCCACATCTTCATCACGTCAGCAGATGGAAAAGAAGTAAGGCAATTAACGAACGGAAAATTTACAGTCCCGCCTATCGCCCTAAACGGCAGCGAAGATGTTCAGGTATCTCCCGACGGCAAAGAGATTGCCTTTGCAACAAATACGGATAAAGATATAGCTTGGAGTACTAACAACGATATTTTTATAATCCCGATAACAGGCGGAGAACCCAAAAAGATTAGCACGGGTTTGGGTGCCGATGTATCGCCGCGTTACTCACCCGACGGAAATTACATCGCTTACCGGTCTCAAAAAACTCCGATGTTCGAAGCCGATTTATGGCGGATATTGATATACAATAGAAAAACCGGCGCAACTTCAATACTGACGGATGAGGTAAACTTCGATAACTGGGCGGATGATTTAATCTGGTCGCCCGATAGTAAAACAATTTATTTCACTGCTGAAGTGAAAGGCAACATTCCGATTTATTCGGTGAATCTAAAAAGAGAAGTTAAAGAATTAACGGGCGGACCGTACTGGCACGAGAATGTTCGACTATCGAAAGATGGAAAATTTTTAGCTTTCACTCGCCGCGAAATCTCGTATCCGAATGAAGTTTATACATTTTCGATGAAAGAAAAAAAAGTTATACGGGTTACAGATGTGAACAACAAATTCTTGGGCGAAGTTAAACTTGCTAAGGGGGAAGAAGTTTGGTTCGATGGCGCTGCCGGAAAAGTTCAGGGCTGGCTAGTAAAGCCGCCAGACTTTAACCCGACAAAAAAATATCCGCTGCTTCTCATCATACACGGAGGACCGCAGCAAATGTTCGGCAATGCGTACCGCAACGATTGGCAGGCATTTCCCGGCGCGGGCTTCGTTGTGATGTTCACAAATCCTGAAGGAAGTCCGGGCTATGGACAAAAATTTGTCGAAGCAATCAGCAAGGATTGGGGCGGCAATTGCTACACAAGCATAATGAATGCATTTGATTATGCTGTTTCACTCGGCTACATTGATGACAAGAAAATCTCGGCTTACGGCGGGAGCTTCGGCGGTTATATGGTGAACTGGATTTTAGGTAAAACCGACAGGTTCGCATCTCTCATCTCGCACGCGGGTGTTTACAATTTAGAGGCAATGCACGGAACAACCGAAGAGCTTTGGTTCCCAGAATGGGAAATGGGCGGCACACCTTGGGATAATCCTGAATTGTATTTGAAATGGTCGCCACACTTTTTAGTGAAGAATTTTAAAACACCAACTCTCATAACTCATGGCGAGTTAGATTTCCGCGTGCCGATTCAACAAGGAATGGAGATGTTCACGGCGCTTCAGCGAAAAGGCGTTCCATCAAAATTTCTCTGGTTCCCCGACGAAGGACATTGGATAATGAAACCGCAAAATAATGAGTTGTGGTACAAAACGATGATAGATTGGTTGAACAAGTGGGGAAAGTGAAAAGGAGAATTTGGAGTGTTGGAGTATTGGATGAATGAGTTATTGGATAATAAAATATTGTATTGATTGTGACATATATATAGAAACTTCTGAAAAATTGTTATAAACCGTTCCGCCAAAGGCGGATAAATGAAACGGTTACATAGTAAAAAGGTTTTTGATTATCCCACGACTCCCGCCTGCGTCCTGAGGACTTCGGCGGGCAGGTAAGTCGTGGGATACTAATCAAAAGAGAAGAGTATAAACTGTTTCAACAGTTTCAAAATCTGCTGTATAAAAGCGTTTCAGAAGTCTTATAAAAATTTTTAATTTAAATAGTAAAATGAACTTTACAGAAAAACTTAGAAAAACTCAGCACACACAAAACTCGTTGTTGTGTATCGGTCTTGATACCGACATCAAGAAAATTCCGAAACATCTTTTAAAAGCTGAAAACCCTCAGCTTGAGTTCAACAAAATTGTAATTGAAGCTACGAAAGATTTGGTCTGTGCCTACAAACTTAACCTGGCTTTTTATGAGGAGTATGGAGTCAAAGGTTGGGACACAATTGAAAAGACACTTGAGTTAATTCCAGAAGGCATTATCACAATTGCCGACGGTAAGCGCGGCGACATTGGAAACACAGCCGAGAAACAAGCGTCAGCCCTGTTGCATAAACTGAATTTTACATCAGCAACAATCAGCCCGTATATGGGTTTCGATGCAATCGAACCGTTCACCGCATCGCAGCAAAAAGGTGCGTTCGTGCTTTGTGTAACATCAAATTCAGGTGCAAAGGATTTTCAACATTTGAAAATTTCGGGCAAACCGCTTTACGAGCATGTCGCCATAAAATCTAAAAAATGGAACACTAACCAGAACATAGGTCTTGTAGTCGGGGCAACGCGAATATCGGAGTTAAAAAAAATTCGACACATTGCACCCGAAATGCCGTTCCTGATTCCGGGTGTCGGTGCGCAAAAAGGCGACTTAGAACAATCTGTAAAATACGGATGCACAAACGAGGGCGACTTAGCGTTAATCAATATCGGTAGAAGTATTATTTACGTTTCGATGCAGAGAATATTCGATAATAAAGTAAGAGAAGCGGCAGAATATTATTCTCACACGATTAATTATTACAGAAAGAAATATTATTCGATAGTTTAAGATTTTTAAGGGCATCTCTAAAAACTTGAATTAAGGACTAAAGTCCGCAGAGATTAGTATGTTTTTGTAACCCCACGCTTAAGAGGTTGTGTTATAATTCTGTAAAACATATTGTTAACAATTATCTCTTTATAAAATTTTAGTTTCTAATAAGTTATATACTACTATGTTGGTTCATACTTTATTTGTCCAACTGTTCTCC
>JAUXOG010000003.1 GCA_030682385.1 Bacteroidota bacterium | reverse complement strand
AGGGCGCCCTAAATCGACCATTAGAGCAAAAACTACAAGCAAATAACTCAAAAATGCGGTTAAAATTGCAGGTCGAACAATTGGTTTGAATTCTTTGATATTAAAAATATAAACTAAACCGCAGAGAGTAAATCCTCCTGCCGCTAACCCGACTCCACAGAGGATATCAAAACCAATCCATAATCCCCAAGGGAATTCATCGGTTAAATTGGTTGCGGCACCCAATCCAAAAGCGAAGCGAACGATTATTGAATAAAGAGTCAAAGATATTAAAACAAAGCCAACGCTTTTCCAAAATGTGATATTCGATATTACAGATTTATTCATACTAAGTCCTTTTTAATTTTCTTCATCGGGATTATTTGTTTGCGACTCTTTCATCTTACGTTCAAACTCAATTACTTCTTTACGCCGGTTTGTAATCCACCATATTCCGTAGAGAAGCGTTCCACCCACTGCTACTACTGAAGGAATTTTAGATAATGCACTCCAGGTAAGTTCAGGTAGTTTTTGAGTCCCAAGATTTGTTTTGAAGCCTAATTTTTCGAAAGGAACATCCGAAATATAAAGTATCGAAGTACCGCCTACTTCGTTTTCTCCATAAATATGATTTACGTATTTATCAGGTTCCGCTGAAACTGTTTGACGGGCTATTCTTAGAATATCGTTGTAATCTCCGAATATGGTTGCACCCACTGGACAAGCTTCCGTACAAGCGGTTTCTTTCCCGATGGTTATTCGTTCGATGCATAGTTTGCATTTCTGAATTTGTGGGGTTCTACTCGCCCATTCATACCTCGGCGCTTGGAACGGACACGCCATCATACAGTAACGACAACCGATACATTTCTCCGCGTGATATAGAACAGCTCCTTCCTTAGTATGTTCAAAGGCGCCCACCGGACAAACGGATTCGCACGTCGGATATTTACAGTGCATACACATCCGGCGAACATATCGCTCTTCTTTTTCTTCTACCACTGTGTAGGCGGTAATAGATAATTTTGTTTCTTCCGTATCGGGTAAATTATTTTGAATTTTGCAAGCGCTAACGCATTGTTGACAGCCAATACATTTAGTGATATCGATTAGAATACCTTTTTGTGCCATATTTTTCATCATCCTTTTTCGCGTTACGAATTTAAAAATTCTTTTTGAAATAGCTTCCACTTTTCACTGTCCAATAATGATAAAACATTTGCGGCAGGCAAACCGCCATCTTGCAAAGTTTGCAATCCTAAAGTATTTCCATTAGCAACTCCAATCAAAAATTCCTTAAATCTTTTTAATTCATTTTTTATAAAGTTTTTAGCGTCTTCCGAAATTTTTAATTTTGGGATATCCAAAGAAAGATTTTTAGGCTCAATCACAACAGACCAGCCGCTTTTGTAAGGATCGGTTAATAAAGTTGGATTCTTCGCTAACTCATCGTTTATAGATACAATGTTTCCGTTAATGGGAGAAGCAAAATTTAGAACTCTTCCTTTTGAGTTAAAACTAAAGATTGGCTCCCCTTTTTTTACTTCTGAACCGATTGCAGGTAGCGAAACCCGGTCAATTGTCCCCACGATTTTTGAAATAAAAGAATCAACACCCACTTTAACTTTCCCCGACTGTAGGATGTGTGCCCAAGTATGATTTGGATGTAAGAATACTCCTCTTGGAATTAACATATCCTCATCTGTAATTGGTATTGGGATAAAATTGTTGGGGGATTCTGTTTCTACAGTTTTTCGGGCAACTTGAAGAAGAGCAGTGCCTCGCTTTCTATATACGAGGTAATCAATCGCTATGAAGAGAATGATTGTTAGTATTACTAAGATTGCAGTCATTTTTGTTACTCCTTATATTTTTTTCTGAGTTATTTAGTTTATCTACTGACATATACTCCAAGCTCTATGCCATGATTTGTAAATATCGACTGAAATTAAATCAGATAAGTTATTGTATATAAAGAATTTAAAGGAGAGATTTTATGATAAAATATATTGTGCAAATAATCGACAATTATTTGTTGTATTATTCAACAGTAATTTAAAATTATCAGAGTAATTCGTTCTAAAATAGTGGCATATAATGACTTAGAGACCGTCGTTAAATACAACAAGTTTTGTCGAATAATTCAACAAAAAAGCCGAAACAACTTTCGTTACTTCGGCTTGATAAAGCTAATTATATTTTTGAGAAATTACTTCTTTGGAAGTGGATGAGCAATCTGTGCCCATGCTTCTTTGAATTTGAATTCTATGTAAGTTGGACTCTTTTCGTTGTGGCAAGTTACACAATAAGCTTCGATTGCTTTTTCGTCTTTGAATTCGGTTAAGCCAGCTTCAACAGCTTTTTTAGCATCTTTCATAATAGCCATTGTTTTATAAGCTGATCCGGCACCGTGGCACGATTCGCAACTAATACCTTCAGCTTTGTTGTAACCCTTATCTAACAATTTTGCATCGCCTTTTGGTGCTGTAACGTGGCATTCGAGGCATTCAGGACTTTCATTAGCGGCTTTTTTGAGTCCTTTTTCTTTTGCAATCTTTTGTGCAGTTTCGGTTGTTAGTGTTTTATAAGCCCCTGCATGTTTCGACTTTACCCAGATGCTATCCTGTTTACCCTGCTTTCCGGTTTTATGGCAGGGGGCGCAGGTCTTTGCACCTACAAACTTGTTTTGTGCTAAGCCAAAACTACTAACTAAAAACGAAAGAACAATAATAAAACTAACTACTCTTTTCATAATTTTAATCCTAAAATTTTTAAAGTTATTGGTAAATTTGATTAAATTTCACAAAGAATATAAAAATATTTCCGCTGAATGTCAACTCCATTTATCCATCAATCCATTTATCCAATTCGTTTCCTACTGTTACAACGTTGGCTCAACTATTTTCCCCATAAATATCAAACTATGAGAATGATTGTCCCGAATTACAAAGAAAAACGGACGGTCAACACGCATAACAAAAGTTTCTTGAATACTCGTAACTCCGATTTCAACAGAAGTTACTGCGGCTGCCTCGGTGCCTTCTTCGTTCACATCTACATAAGTTTTGTGCAAAACATTTGTGATATGCAAATCTCCTATTTTACTGATATTAGTAAAGTTGGCGCGGCGATGATCAAACGCTATATCCATTCCCATTGCTTTCAGAACATCGTTCAAAGATTTTTTAAATTCAATTTTATATTTTGGCAGGAAAAGGTCGCCTTCTTTTATTCTAAGATTTTGTATCCAACTATTCCATTTAATCTCTGTTATCTCACTGACAAACTGATCGATATTTTTATTTCCTTTTGGTAAGACTATAGTCATACTGAATTTTTTATCACCGTAAGGCAAATCAATCATCTGTAATTGTTCATCTTCAAAATATTTGAAATCGCCCGTTATGCTCATCATCTTGCAAATCTTCTGCGAACCACCAGGTAGTGTGAATTTATCATCTTTAGTTTGATTCGGATCGAATTGGTAAGTCCAATTGCCTTTAAAATAAATTGCATTGATAAGATACATCACTACTAAATTTGGGATGGGATCAGGAACAATTGTTTTAATTTTACCATTCGTATTTTGATCGACCCAAGCGTTGATTATTTGTGCAGCATTAGGTGCACCAAAATCCAAACCAGAAACTTGAGCATCAAAATATTTTTTATTAACATCTATGAAATCTTTTTCGACAGGAAGGTCGTTACGATGCCATATTGAGTTAGCAATTTTGAAAATTACTTTTGGATCGAGATTCACGAGTAACTCCATCAAGCTTTTGTAATTCTGATTTATTTCATCAGGAGATAGAGTTGATAAATCGAGTGTGTTTTTTATTGAATCATACGTATTTCCTCCGGCACCGTTTAATGTCATACCAAGTGCATACGAAATGCTCAACGGCGATATAAATACATTTTGATTGAGTTCAGATTTGTTTATTCGGTTGAGGATTTTAAAACTAAATCCGTTCACAGAATTAACAAGTGCAGTTTCTTTCTCGTTAAGTTGGCGTGGTGGCTCATTTTCGGTGATTTGTGTAGGGGCACGCGAACAACTAATAATCAGCAGTAACATCAAAAATATGTGTAATTTGCCATATATTTTATTCATAGTGCAATCTCCTTTCTATTTGAAAATTAAACAACTTTGGAATGAAAATCAATATTTACTCTCATAGCGATGTAGTTTGGCGACTGTAATATTATACTCTTTTTCGGTTTGAAGATAGTCGTCTATTATTTTGTAGAGATATGATGTCTCCAATAAATATTCAATAAATGATATTTGCCCAACTTCGAGCATTTGGTTTATTACTTCTTTATTGTTTGCAGTTTTTAAGATGTTTTCAGTTTCATCCAACACCTGCCTCAAGACAACAACTCTGTTGTATAATTTCCCGAGTTCGATTTCTGATTTTATTTTATACGCTTCTAAACTGCTGACGCTATATAACGAATTTATTTTTTGATGTTGAATTGTATTAGCGCCTTCCCACAATGGAATTGTCATTCCTAAATGGAATCCTCGCAAACTCTGATGCAGTATTTTTTCCGAGCGATAACCCAACTCGAACTTCGGGAACCAATTCGCCTTTGCTTCTTTGAGTTGCAGGTTATTAATTAAAACATCACTTTCATAAAACTGTAATGAATGAGAGTTTTGAGTAAATGTTGCTAAAACCGCCTCATAAGCAAGTAAATCTTGTAGCGGTGGATATGAGGTTTCCGTAAAATCAAAATCATTTCCACCGTTTAACTCTTTTAAATCCTGCCGGATATTATATCTTTCTGTCTCATTCAAACGATGTTCGTTTTGAGCAGCCAATAAATTCAACTTTGCCTTATTAAGTTCAACCACACTTACATCACCGGTTGTGAATTTTTGTTGATACATCTGAAAATATTTTTCAGCATCCTGCAAACGTTGAGTTATTTCGATTTTTCTTTTGTTCAGAATAATAAGTTCATAACAAACAAGTCTGGCTTGGAGTTGAATATCGTTTTCGAAATATTTTTGTTCATGTTCGATTTTTGCAGCTTGCCGATTTGATATTTTATTTTTGTAATAATAAACCATCGGAAAATCGAACGACTGTGTGATGTTAAATTCAGTCTGATTGCCGATGTCTTTCGGGTTTCCCCAAAGATGGTTGTATTCTATTTCAGGATTTTTCGGGTATAATCCCGTGCGATACGAAAGTTTTTTTGCATCCCCAAAATGCTGATTTGAAATAATTGCTTTATTGTTTCTTGTAACCGATTTTAAAAAACTATCGGTTTGGTTTTGTGCAAACATAATAAAAGTTGCGCAAAGATTGATTATTAAAAAAAATATAAGTTTCATAAAAAATTAGTTTTTAGTTTTTAAATTTATTTCGATTAATCAGATAATAAATTACCGGCACGACGTATATATTCATTAGCGTTGAACTCAACAGCCCGCCCAAGATAACAATAGCCATCGGACTTTGTATTTCGTTACCCGGTTTATCACCTGCAATTACTAACGGAACTAACGCAAGCGCTGCAGTTAAGGCGGTCATTAATATCGGGTTTAATCGTTCAAGCGAACCCTCCATAACAATCTCATATAAATTTTTACCGGCTTGCTTCAGGTGCTCATATCGCGAGACTAATAAAATTCCGTTTCGAGTCGCGATACCAAACAGAGTAATAAATCCGATTATGGCAGGAATGTTTAAAATTCCTGATGTAAAAAATACAGTCAAAACTCCCCCAATCAAAGCTAATGGTAAATTTAGTAAAATAACTCCTGCAACAACTGTATTTTTAAATTCATGATACAAAAGCAAGAAAATAATAAATATTGCAATGATTGAAGTGATCAATAATATTGTTGTAGCGCGCTGTTCGCTTTCGAACTGACCGCCGTATTCAATTCGATAATTTTGCGGTAATGTAATTTTTGAGTTGATAGTGCTTTGCACATCTTCAACGACGCTTCTTAAGTCGCGACCAGCTACGTTCGCCGATACTACTACTTTTCGCTGAACATTTTCTTTGTTAATGATATTCGGACCTACAGTCGATACAATATCAGCAACAAATGACAGCGGGATTTTACCATTGGGTGTATCGATTAGTGAATTTTTTACCGCAGTTATTTTGTTTCGATGCTCGTCGTTATATCGCAATACTAAGTCGTAGCTTTGCGATCCTTCATACACATTACCGACTTTTTCTCCTGCAAAAGCTACATCAATAAATTCAGTAAATTCCGAAATCGTGATACCGTAAAATGCCAACATATCGCGCTTGGCTTTTATCTGCAACTGTGGAATTTTTACCTGCGGCTCTACATTTAAGTCCACCAATCCTTCTATACTCTCGATACTATTTTTAATCTGGTTTGCGATATTAAACATCTTATCTAAATCAGCGCCGAAAATTTTGATGGCGAGGTTGGCGCGGGTTCCCGAAAGCATGTGGTCAATCCTGTGCCCGAGTGGTTGTCCGATGGTTGTGTTAATCCCACGAATTGCTGCAAGTTTTGTTCGCATCTCTTCAAGCATCTCATTTTTTGAACGGTCTTTGAGAACAAAAGGAACATCAATTTCCGATGAATAAGTGCCTTGTGCATGTTCATCCATTTCGGCGCGTC
This sequence comes from Bacteroidota bacterium, assembly GCA_030682385.1. GTDB lineage: Bacteria > Bacteroidota > Ignavibacteria > UBA10030 > BY39 > JASEGV01. Next base: position 27,748 of record JAUXOG010000003.1, on the reverse strand, counting down.
CGGTTCTGCGTGCCACATTTTGCACTTCCGGTATCGAAAGCAATGCTTCGTCCACTTGCGATACAATTTCATTCGAAACATCAAGAGAAATTCCGGGCTGGCTCACAGCGCTGATCAAAAACGAACCCTCGTTAAACTCCGGCAGGAAACTTCGTCCAAGTGTAAAAAATATTATGAGCGAAACAACTAACATAACTGCTGCACTGTTTAGTAATACTTTTTTTCGCTGCATTATTTTGGTCAAGCTTTTCTTATATGCTGCATTAAATTTTCCGGATAGCCAACTATGATTTTGCTGCCGTAAAAGTTGTTTTTCGTCAGTCAACAAATAACTGCACAGAACCGGGGTCAGCGTTATTGCAATAATAAGAGACGCAAAAAGAGAAACAATAAATGAAATACCTAATGGCTGAAGCAGCCTGCCTTCCATTCCACTCAAAAAGAAAAGAGGTATGAATGCCACGATTATAATAAAAGTTGCATTCATAATCGATGCTCTGATTTCTTTTGATGCTTTAAAAATTAGTGTTATTGTGTTTTCTTTTTCGTCGTCTGGTTTTCGGGCGTTCTCTTTTAAATATTTTAGGACGTTATAAACATCTATAATGGCATCGTCAACCAATGCACCGATTGCAATAGCCATTCCTCCAAGCGACATTGTGTTGATGTTTAAACCTAAAAGTTTTAACGTGATGATTGTTACCAGCAACGAAAGAGGCATAGCAATTAGCGTTATTACTGTCGTGCGAAAGTTCATCAAAAATAAAAACAAAATAATGGAAACAAAAACACCCCCTTCAATAAGGACTTTTTGAACATTTCTCACGGAAGTGTTTATAAAATCGGCTTGTTTGTAAATTTCTGTGTTTATATCTACTGAAGCAGGAAGTGTCTTTTGAATATCAGCCAATGTTTCATCAAGTTTTTTAGTAACCTCAACCGTGTTGATATTTGGTTGTTTAAGAATTGTAATGATAACAGCCGGTTTCCCGTTTAAAAACCCTGCACCAATTTTCGGCGCCAATCCGATTTTAACTTCCGCAATTTCTGAAATCCTGATGGGTTTGTTTTTATTAAGTTTGACAACCGAGTTTGCAATTTCATCAACGTCCGTTGTCCTTCCTATGCCGGTTATTATATATTCGTTCCCATATTCGTTTAAAAATCCACCTGATGAATTTTGGTTTGTCCCTTTGGAAGCGTTCAGCAATTCAGTCAACGAAACATTGAAATATTTCATCTTAACCGGATTTGCAAGTATCTGATACTGTTTGTAATCGCCACCGGTAACGATTACATTTGCAACACCTGCTATCGAAAGCAATCGCGGCTTAATTTGCCAATCACTTATCACACGTAAATCCATTGGGCTAACGCTATCGGAAGATACTGTGATTGTCATAATCTCGCCCATAATCGACGACTGAGGTGCGAGCATCGGGTTGCTGACTCCTTCAGGAAGTTTTCCTGTAACTGATGCGATTTTTTCGTTCACAATCTGCCGAGCTAAAAATATATCCATTCCCCATTCGAACTCAACCCACACTACTGAAAATCCTGCTGACGATGACGACCTTACGCGCCGAACATTTGTAGCGCCATTCACGGCTGTCTCGATTTGAAATGTTACCAAACGTTCTACTTCTTCGGGCGCCATTCCATGACATTCGGTTAGCACCACGACTGTAGGTGACGTTAAGTCGGGCAGAACATCTATTTCCATTTTTACGGCAATGTACGACCCTGATATCAGTACTAATACTGCTAATATTACAATCAACAAACGATTGTTTAATGCGAATTTAATTATCGTGTTCATAGTTATCCGTTTTTTAGTGTGTATGACCGTGTAATGGTAAGCTTCCGGCAAGCGACGCTAAACGGATTTGATGAACGCCCTTCGTTACTACTCGGTCGCCTTTTGCAAGTCCATCAATTATCTGATAATATAATCCATCAGACCCACCGATTTTTACTTCTCGTTTAGTAAAACTTTCCCCCGAAATCTGGAGATACAGAAATAATATTCCTTGTTCTTCCAACAGCGCTGATTTTGGAACTATCAACGCTTCCTGTTGTTGATTTATTTTTAAATACACTTCGACAAACGTGCCTTCGAGAATTTCACCGTTGTTCTCAAATTCAAAATATACGTGTGTGAAAAAATCGTTTTCGTCAACTTTATGACTTGTTGAGATTAGTTTTCCCTTCATATCTTCCAGCAAATAAATCTTTTCGCTGTAAGGAGTTTTAAAATTGCACGAGAAAACTTTCTTTAATTTCGGATACATATTGGCAAGCATTTCCGCTTTCAGTGTCATTTTGAGGTTATTACCAACTGTTGCAATCGTTTGCCCTGCTTCAACATACTCCCCTTCCTGAACAAAGACCTCTTTAACAAATCCGCTTTGTGGCATGGTAATTTTAATTCCATTTTCGGAATAATTATTTGCAAAAGAATAATAACCAACCGAGTCGGCTAAGTATTCCGTTTTAATTTCAATAAATTCTTTTTCCGATATTGCTTTGGTAACGCTTAATATTTCAGCCCGTTGGTAAGCGGATTTACTTTTTGTAAAATTATTTTTTAGATCGTTGAAACGAGATGTAACACTCCCTTCAGCCAAACCTTCACCCGAAATTGTGCAAAGAGTTGTCCCTGCTAAAACATTTTTCCCTTGGATAAGATTATTTCCATTGAGGGTTATGATTCCGTTCGATTTAGCAGTTATTATTGCCTCGTTTCCGGGGGCTGGAATTATTTTGCCTGTAGTTTTTATAACCTCAAAAAAAGGAACTTCCTCAACAACCTTTGTTTCATAATCAATATTCCACGCCTGCTCTTTTAGAAAAGTAATTTCACCTTCAGGTTGTTCATCAGGCTGTTGATTTTTTGCGGTAATCTCATCTGCAAAAACCATGATACTATCGATGGCAAAGACATCGGTAAAGTTTTTAGTTTCGATTGTAAATTTCAGTTGGTGATAACCGGATTGTTCTGCTTTTAATGATATCTTGAAGATTCCCGGTTTAGCGGGTGCGTGAACGGTTTGAGTAATCGTCGGGTCGGATCCGATTAGTTCAACTCTTAACGTCCCTTCAGTTATCGGCTTGAAATTTTGCAGAACGTTAAAATGCGACAAGAAATTAGTTTCGTTTCCCACAACCAAAGGTGTGAACTCCACAAACAGTTCGCTATGATTCCCGAACATTGTGAAAGAAACCGTTTCGATATTTATATCATCATTCTGTTCATCATCGTGCTTACAACCAACCATAGAAATGAAAATAATGATAATGCTTAGGTAGAATTTAGTTTTCATAAAAATATTTATCCTAATTATTTTAAAAAATGAATAGCACCTTTAAACTGCAATGAGTTTAAGGATTCTTAAAAAGTATAATTGTTAAAACGTAATTAGGATAAAGCGGGCGGGGCGCGTAAATGCAGCGACGATGCGAAGAATTTAGAGATGTAACTATTATCGTAAGGTTTTAGATAATAGTTTAAAAATTGTAAACTAAAATTAGAACAATAAAAAGATTGAGTGATAAAATATTGATTCGAGTTTACTTTTAAATAGGGTTGGTGTGAGTGAAGTTGACCTATTTGATGGTCTTTTTCACAAGGTTGAAAAGTTTCGCCAACCTCACAAGTTTGTTGATGGTTTTGCAACCTGTCATTATCGTAGTGGTGATGGTGGTGTGGAATGAAAATATGGACAATTGCCCAGAAATAAGCAGTTAGCAGCCATAAATGAATATTTCTCTTTTGAATGAGCATCAACAATTTTTAATGTCTGAAGCAATATACAAGATTTTTAATAAAAAGCATAATGGTAGTTCAATTTTAGGTTCGGCAATACCGCTCAAGGCTATTCAGCTTTTTATATTAATCAAATCGAAGTTTGTAACATACGATTTCGCACGATTGATGGAAGGAGCAAAAGAAGTAAAGTGCTCTGAGTTTGGAGATGCGATAATAAATAATATGTAATCCATATTAACAAGATTTCCGATTTCTTACTGAGCTTTACCTCGGTTAAGAAATCGGAAATCTAAAATAACCTAATCAAAAAGGCGAAGATGTTCTTCGCCTTTTTTTATTTACTACCAACACCAACAGCATCTTCTCCCACGTACAGATAAAAAATAAACACCTAAATACCTAAAAAAAATCTACCAATTCGTCAAACGACAACGGCTTTTTGATTATTTTCCTCTGCTTGTCAACTAGGAACGTTGTAGGTGTCGCATAGATAAAATAATCCTTTACCGCTTTTCCTCCCCATCCCTTCAGGTCTGAAACGTTAATCCATTTCCAGCCATTTGAGTTTACAAATTTTTGCCAATCAGTTTTATTGGTATCAAGCGATACGGCAAAGATTTCGATCTTTTTTTGTTTCTGGTTTTTGTATAGTTCGCCTGTTTGAAAAAGAAGAGTTTGACAATGTGGGCACCAGGAAGCATAAAAAACTACCAGGATGTTTTCTGAAGTTATACTATACAAATCAACTTCTTTACCGGATAAATCTTTGCTAATAATATTCGGTACGGTATCTCCAGTTTTAAAATACTTTGCCTGATCCATTCTCCTTTGTAATGCCGTCTCTAATTTTTGGTCAATACAAGAGAATTGATTTTCGATTTATTCAGAAGAGTATCAACTGCTGCCATAAATTCTTTTTCGAGAATTTCTTTGGGCAGTTGGGGATTTCGATAGTACGTAAGATATTCTATTGATTTGTTAGAAAATACATCGGAGTTGATTAATCCTGCATCGTTAAAATCTACAAAGTCTAATGAATGAGTTTGGATTCTTTTGAGAAACGACATTCACAAAATCTAAATATTCTTTTTGGAGTTGTTTTAATTTATTTTGAGTCGTTGTGTAATATTCATCATCCTTAGGATAACGTGCTAAGATAAGCTGTAGAAGATCTGATTTTGATTTGTATTGTTTGTTAAGTTTTAAGAAGGCATAATAAAGTTGATTGCTTTCAGATTTGACAACCTTTAAGCTGTCTAAAATATTGTTCGCGTCGGTTGTGATGTTTACGTCCTCACCATCATTTATAAAATCAAACCATTTGTTTTTATCAAACGTGAAACGGTAAATACCAGTGTGGTGTTTCCCCGTGTTTAGATTAAACTGAAAGTATCCTTCACTGCTTGATTTAGAAGTATCGGATGGAGTTACCTTTTCACCCGACAGAGATGCAAGATAGGCTTTGTTTTGTTATAAGTTTTTAATCTCTATCTCAATATTCTGAGAGTATGCGATTCCGAGATTTAGAAATAATATTAGTGTGATTAAATATTTTATCATTTGCCGTTAAATTTATATTTTTTAATAAACTCGGTATGTTCATCGGCGAATGATTTTTTCTTATGGTGATCTTCTTGAGTACGAATGTATTTTCTTACGACAATTAATTGTGATTCACTCACCGATACAGCATAGTATTCATCAGCCCATTCAAATTTGGAAGACGTAATTTTATTTTTGTTTATCCAATAAGATGCTTCACCTTTAATTAGATTTACAACTTTTGCAATATTCTGTTCAGCCCCGAGAGAAATTAAACAATGGAGATGGTCGGTGCTGCCGTTGATGCAGTCGATATAGATTTCTTTATTCCTTGCATTATCGAAAATGTGAGCTATTACTTTATCTTTAATCTCGCGGGTCAAAAAAGGTGCATGGCTTTTTGTTCCGAAGACAAGATGTACCCAAATTCGTATGTAAGCCAATAATGGTTATTCCTTATTTTTGTTTTGTTCTTCTGTAACTCCGCCCTGAAGGACGGAGTTAGTATGACGCGACTTCTTTACGTTAGTTACACCAACGTCCTATTCGACCAAGATATGCGGTTCATCATCATATCCACGTCCTTCAGGGCGTGGGGAGTCCTTCACAGCGTGGGAAGTCCTTCACAGCGTGGGAAGTCCTTCACAGCGTGGGGAGTCCTTCACAGCGTGGGGAGTCCTTCAGGGCGTGGGGAGTCCTTCACAGCGTGGGAAGTCCTTCACAGCGTGGGCAACACCACCTACCTAACACGCATGGGCTTTAGCCCAACTCACATTCTCCTTATTAATGTTTGGGCTAAAGCCCTGTTTCTTTGTTCTTCTGTAACTCCGCCCTGAAGGACGGAGTTAATATGACGCGACTTCTTATCGTTAATACAAATATCCAACTTGGATACAAAGTTTGGTTCATCATATCCACGTCCTTTCCACCTCGGCGAGACGGGTAGGGAGTGGACAGTCCTTTAAGAGGGTTGCTTAATATAAGCAACCCTCAGCAAGATTCAAAACAGATTTTTATTCAACCCTCTCTTCTTCAACAGCGGTTCAATCTTAGGTTCGGCTCCTCTGAATTTTTTATAAAGCGTCATCGGGTCGTCAGTGCCGCCGGTTTCAAGAACGTATTTTCTGAATGCTTGTGCAGTTTTGCTGTCAAACAAACTTGTTTCTTTGAATGCCTCGAACGCATCCGAATCCAACACACCCGACCAAATATAGCTATAATATCCAGCCGAGTATCCACCTGAGAATATATGCTGAAAGTTCGTGCTGCGATATCGTGCTATGATCTCAGGCATCAACCCGATTTTATTCAAAGAGTTATTCTCGAAAGTTGTAACATCAATATCTTTTGCTTCAGTGAGGGTGTGGTAATCCATATCCAAAAACGAGGCGGCAAGATATTCGACAGTTTCAAAACCTTGATTAAATAAACTTGCATTCTTAATTTTCTCAATTAAATCCTGCGGAATCGGTTCACCGGTTTTATAATGCTTTGCATACATATTAAGAACTTCAGGTTCTGCTGCCCAGTTTTCCATTATTTGAGACGGAAGCTCCACAAAATCTCGCGGCACTGATGTTCCCGAAAGTTTATTGTAAGTTGAATTCGAGAGAAGTCCGTGCAATGCGTGTCCGAGTTCGTGGAACAAAGTATTCAACTCATCGAAACTCAACAACGATGGCTCATCTGCTGTTGGTTTTGAAAAATTTCCAACATTAGTGATAACTGGTGTAACTTCTACTCCGCCCTCGCGAGATTGTTTCCTGTATGCACCCATCCACGCACCGCCCCGTTTGCTCTCACGTGGGTAGTAATCGGTATAAAGTATCCCGATGTGTTTGCCGTTTGCTTCTTTCACCTCAAACACTTTTACATCTTCGTGATACTTTAGAATGTCAGTTCTCTCTACGAATTGTATTCCGAAAAGTTTGCTTGCTACAGCAAAGGCACCATTACGAACATTTTCCAATTTGAAATAAGGTCGTAATAATTCATCATCGAGTGCATATTTTTCTTTCTTCACTTTTTCGGCATAATACCACCAGTCCCAAGCTTCTAATTTAAAATTCCCGCCTTCTTTATCAATCATGGCTTGAAGTTCCGCCGCTTCGTGTTTTGCATTTCGTAGCGCCGGTTCCCAGAGTTGGTTTAATAACTTGTAAACATTTCCAGGATTTGATGCCATACTATTTTCGAGAACAAAATCGGCGTGAGTTTTATAGCCGAGTAAATTAGCTTTTTCAATTCGCAACTTTACAATTTTCGAGATTATTTCTTTATTATCTAAAGAGTCGTTATTATCACCGCGATTTACGTATGCTTTAAAAATCTTTTCCCTGAGTTCCCGCTTGGGTGAATACTGTAAAAACGGTATAAAGCTCGGTTTCTGAAGCGTGAATATCCACTTGCCTTCTTTCTTTCTTGCTTTTGCAGTCTCGGCAGCGCCTGTTTTAACAGCATCTGGTAAACCTGTTAAATCTTCTTCTTTATCTATAACTAATTCGAATACGTTATTCTCTTTCAACAAATTTTCACCGAACTTTAATGTAAGAAGCGAGAGTTCCCCGTTTATTTTTCGAATTTTTTCTTTTTGCTCTTCATTCAAGTTAGCACCGCCCCGCACAAAATCTTTGTAATATTCCTCTAACAGTTTGTTTTGTTCTGTCGATAATTTAAACTTCTTCTTGTTTTCGTAAACTGATTTTACCCGTTGAAATAATTTCGGGTTCATATTGATATCGTCGTAATGCTTCGATGATAGCGGAGCTACTTCCTTTGCAATCTTTTGGATTTCATCATTCGTATTTGCTGAGTTTTGATTATAAAAAACACTACCCGCTTTGTTCAGCAGCGAACCGCTCGCAGCTAACTTTTCGATTGTGTTTTTAAAATCTGGTGCTGCCGTATTATTTACAATCACCTCAATCTCATTTTGCTGCTGTTTCATTCCCTCTTTAAAAGCCGGTAGATAGTGTGATTCTTTTATCCTATCAAAAGGTGGTGTTTCAAATGGCGTGTTGTATTTACTGAAAAACGGATTTTCATCTTGCGAAAAGCAAAATGCAACTGCGCTGAAGATTAATAATACTAAAAGTGTTTTCATTTGTTAAAGTTCCTTTTTAATAATTAAAGTTTAAAAGTGTAAGACGAACAAAATATATGTATAATATTTTAATTATCAAAAATAAAAGGGATTAGCAAACCATCTATCCATCTATCCATCTATCCATTGATTAAATGATTAAATGAATCAATTCTATTACTTCACCGTTCCTTTGGATTAAGTCCTTTTAAAATGAGGCATCTCAAACGGAATCTCAAGCGATAATTCTACAAAACCTTTATAAATTTCCTTTTCGTACCATGGTGATTGGTAGATTAATTTCTTCTTTCCGTTCTTTTCGATGGTATAAACATTCTCTGTTTGTTGTTCGACCATCTGTTTTAGCTTCGTTCGAGACGGTTCAGGGTGGCAGTCGAATAAATTTTTGCCAATTAATTCCGAACCGCCGTCGTCTTTGAATATTTCTACAGATTTGTCGTTCATCGCTACAATTATTCCGTTAGTATCACAAACGGTGATAGCACAATTAAATTCTTTTATCCAGTCCATATTGTTTTTTTATTTGATGATTATTGAATTTTCTTTATCGTTTTGCGAACACAATCCCGATTATTGTTACTCCGGCACCTACAAATTGAATCGGTAATACGTCTTCGTTTAATGTAAAGTACGAAATTATAAACGCCAGTACAGGAACCAGATTGTTGTAATTAGCTGTCCGGCTTGGACCAATTTTTTTAATACTACGCGACCATAAAACATTTGCAGTAGCAATGGCGAATATTCCCGATGCGACGGCAGCAAAATAAAACGATAATTTTACTGAAGCCCAATCCATTGTAAGAGCCGAAGGTAAGGCTATCAGTGAAAGACCGATAGAACCAACAAGGGTCATTATCAGAGCGAGTTGTATTGTTGGATATTTTGTTAGCATTGGTTTTTGTAAATTAGTGTGGAGCGCCCAGAATAATGCTGCTGCTAAACAAATCAAATCGCCCAACATAGCATAACTTCCTATTTCTAACTTCTTCCCGCTTCCTAAAATGATTAAGATTATCCCCGTCAGCGAAATAAGCATTCCAACAATCGTTTTGAATTCAATTCTTTTTTTCTGAAAAAGCCATTGAAATAATATCGTCCAGAGAGGTGCGGTAGAAAGTAGAACAGCAGCATTTCCCGCATTCGTAATTTTCACACCTGAAATAAAAGCCACCTGATAAAAAACGTTTGCAATCAAACCGATGCCAATTAATTTCAACCAATCTTTTGGTTCTACTTTTTGCCATTGCATTTTTGTGATGAATAATAGAGATAACAAAGCGCCGGCAGTTACAAATCGGATAGCATTAAAGACAAAAGCATCTAAACCCAAAATTCCGAATTTAATTACCGGGTAGTTAGCCGCCCAAATAAAAGCGACAAGCAATAATGATAATTCAGTTTTGCGTTCAGTTGTAAGGTAGGAATTCATAAAGAGAGACAAGTTCGATAAAGTAACATTCGAAAAGATTTATTGGTAAATATCTTTTCTATGCCCAATGTGATAAACTATGACCGTATGTTGATTATCTTCTATGTCATATAGAACCCGATAATCACCGACACGAATTCTCCATCCATCGCGGCCAAATAATTTTTTACAACCAGATGGTCGGGGATTATGGGCCAGGCTCCTAATTTCGTCTCGAATTATTTGATACATCTTATCAGGTAATTTAGCTAATTCCTTCTGGGCGCGTTTAAGGATTAGTAATGAATACATCATTTTTTATTTCTATCGATTTCAGATATTGCATCTTCAAACGAAATAATTTCATCGCCGGATTTTTTTGCTGCATCGTACGCCTTGATTTCTTCAAGTTCTTCCAGTCCATCGAGAAGTTTTTGATAATCAGCAATATCGAGAACAACGCTAACCCGATTCCCTGATTGATCTACGACGTAACGTTCCGTATTTGATAACATTTTATACTGACCTTTCTTTATTAACATATAGAATATAAACAATAACTCAACTTATTTCAACGGGATTGCGAATTGCAAATTCTACCTCAATACTCCATTTAACGCCTATTATTTGATATGTTTAAAGATTAATTTTGGCGTTGTCAAGTTTTTTTTGGATTGGGATTTTTAGAAGTGAATGTGCTTGTCCCGATAATTATCGGGATGCGTTGTCTTTAGTAGCTGTATTTGCATTAATTTCGTCCTTTAAATCTCTAATATTTTCCAGTCCGTTAATTGTCATACTTGTAAGGAATAGCTGTGTAAGTGTAGAATGAACCTGACTACGGAATTACAATTCCGCCTCTGGATTATTTATTACTGACTGATGTTATGCAAAACTTGAATTTTACACTAAACGTTCCCCTCTGTGTGTGGCTTTGTATGTTGGCTAATACAGTTTGATGTTACTAGTTCGCTGCTTTTTTGTAGAATGCTGTCTAAATCATTTGCATCAAATGAAACTGCCCAACTCCATTTTCCAAAACCTCCGTGCTGATTCACCGCTCTGCACCATTCATCTAAAAATGCTCTTTTCGTTTTGTCCTTGTCCTTATCCTGACCTTTGGTTTCAAGAATAAGATACTCGCCTGTTTTCAGTTTAATAATGAAGTCGGGAAAATATCTGTTCACGATTCCCTGATAGTTGTAAATAATTGCAAAACCTAAATGGTCATTCTTCACGAATGATTCAACTACTTTGCTGTCGTTAATTTTTCTTGCTTCAAGAAATTCCCAAGTGCTGTCGCAAACAACAAAGTTGATGTGTGATTTAGAAAAGTTCTCACACGGTTTGCTTGTCCACCATGTTCTGATGTCTGTTGTTGAACGAATCGGATGTTCTTTATCAAATATCGGTGTGAGTTGTGTTGTATTGACTGCACGGATTTCATTCCAGATATGCTGAATGACTTTGTTCATGTTCAACATGAGCAAAATTCTTTTTCTCACTTCATCCTGATTAAACAAAGGATTTTTGAATCTGATTTTATCAGAGTTAATTATTTTCTCAACAATTCCGATTAGCTGAATCAGAAACGTTTCTTTGCTTCCTTTCCAGTCGGGTTTCTTTTCTGAATTGTAAATAGCAGATGCAGTTTTGAAAATAATTGTTTGCATCCGTGTGTTGATTCCAATTTCAACTAAATCAATTTCTGAAATAGAAAGATTGGTTGGCTTACCGGCAATGATTGCTCCCAACTCTGCTTCGGTAATGGAAGAGTAGGGGTCAAGTTCAAGCGGTATTACTGTCGCTAAATTGATTGTGAGTTGCGGTTTGTAGATGTGGTCAATCCGCAAAACATTCGGGAAAGAAATTTTGTGTTCCGCTTTTTCTTTGTCTGGTTTAATTTCTGTTTTTGCTTTCGGTGGCGGTGGTTCAGGTCCTTCACCTGTTTCCTCATGTGGAAGAAAAGTAAAAGGCACTCCGAAAATATTTACATACTCCGGGTCAAATAAATCTATTTCCTTCCCTGTTTTTGGGTCTATAAATTTTTTAGTTTCATACTCAGTTCGTCTTAATCCTCTGCCTACAACTTGCTCACACAACAATTGACTGCTGAATGCACGCAAGCCCATAATATGTGTAACAGTTTTTGCATCCCAACCCTCACTCAACATACCGACTGAAATTACATTTTGAATTTGCTCTCCTGCTTGTCCAAATCTTCCAACAGTATTAACTTTTTCTCTTAACTCAAGTGCTAATTCTTTTTTGGGTTTTTTCCCTGCCCGTCCGGCAGGCGGGTTTTCTTTTGGTTCATCATTTTCTTCTTCAACAACATCTTCGGCTTCCTCAACATCTTGTTCGGTTTCATCACCATTAAATTCACCGAACTCGCCTTTCTCAACTTTATTCAAAATGCCGCTGTCGATCTGCAATGTCTTTTCAGAATTACACAATTCACCTAAGCCAACTGCCGAAAGCCAAAAACTATCGTGGTCAAAAGAATATTTTACCCGTGCCGATGTGTAAGTAGTGTTCGCTACTGTTATCATCACGGGTGGAACAAAAGGAATTTTGTTTTTCCAACTATCATAAACTATTTTCCAATCTTTTCCTAAAAGAATATATGCGTTCTTCACTAAATCGGGAAGCGGAATTGTTTCATCAACTTTCTGATTTAGGTCATCTGATATTTTTGCACCTTCAACATCTGCGGTATATATATGATACAACTTAGAACGAAAATCTCTTGCTGAAGGGCTACCATCATCACGAATTACAACTCTCGGAGTTTTTACCAACCCACTTTCAATTGCATCGTTCAAACCAAAGTCGCCAACAATCCACGGAAACAATGCTTCTTCACTTGCTTGTTTTCCACCCGGTGCAAAAGGTGTTGCCGATAAGTCAAAGCATTGTAGAATGCCCCGTGAACGGTGAATTTTATCTAAACCGCCAACCCAAATTGTTGCTTCTGCAACTAATTCCTTATCATCTTTCTTACCTTTAAAATCCGGATTAACACGCCAAGCATGATGTGATTCATCGTTTATCACAATCATGTTGGTTACTGAAGCCATGTCGCCTAAAACATCTTTTACATAAGCTTCATCACTGATTTCCGTTTTCTTTCTTCTGTCAACTGTTCGGAGATTTCCTTTCGCAATCTTTTCATTCAATTTCTTTTGTGTGTCCCATGCAAGTGTATGCCAGTTGATGATTTTTATTTTCCCCTGTCGCAAAGTTTCCATCAATCCCTGTGGAACGATGTTGAACTCCTCGTAATAATTTTGTTTGTCAGATGGATTCAGCACACTTAAACGATTGCGAACTGTTAAGCCCGGTGCAACCACCAAAACATTTTTTGAAAATCGTGTGTCCTTTCCGTTTGCAATTTTATTCAGCACCTGCCATGCAATAAGTTGGCCCATTACAATTGTTTTTCCTGAGCCGGTTGCCATCTTGCTGCACCATCTTGAAAAATCTCCTCCGTCACTTGGTATTTCAATTCCTGTTCTGTCGGATTCAGGTGCTTCGGTTAACCAAATCAAAGTTTCAATGGCTTCCAACTGACAGAAAAAAAATCTTCGGTCTTTTCTTTCTTCGGGATCTTGCCAATGCTGCAATAATCTTTTGGTAATTCCTGTTACTCCCGGATAATCTTGCTCACGCCACTTGTTTATTCGTGGTCGGATGGCGTTCACTAATTTTATTTCAATCTGAATTCCGGGGTCGTCAAACGATTGTGAGTTGGGAGTAGCAACAATATAACTTGCTTTTCGCCTTCCGCTTTGTAAAACAAATTCCCGTGTATCACGAATGTATTCCCAATATTGTTTGGGTTCTTCGTAAGGAGAATTGATTATTAATCTGTCAATTTTTTTCATAAAAATTTGCCCATTCTGTGCCCCATTAATGCCCCTTTAATGCCCGTTGTGTTCCTTTAGTACGAAATGAGTGCGCCTTTTACGCAATTAATGCGCAATTATTTTTTATAAAGTTAATCTACCTCTTTCATGCACTCAGAGTCGCTTCTAGTTTTTCAAAAAAATTTGTAACATCCATATGGAGTTCTTCCAAAATCAAATTCCGGCTTACCACCTCACGATTTATTTGCAATTCATATTTAATATGTAATCTTTGAAACAGAGAGTTATCTTGTTCAAATAAAATTCGCTTACCATCAATGACTTTGAAGATATTTGCATCAACATCTTTCCATGTTGCGCCCGGCGGTAAAGTGAGATTTTCACCGACAAAAAATTCATCAACCATATCGCACATAGGTTGATTAAACAAATTATTTTCTGTTTCATTTCTTCTATCAAGAATTGCTCTTTTCCAAGCGTTAGGAACCAACAAATAGTTTTCAATATTTTTTCTGTTCCATTCAAAAAGTCCCGGATTATTTGCCTGAGGATGAAAGGAAGTTTCTTCCGTATCAAAATCAAACAACATCAGCCGTTTTACATTCGGAACAATTTTTTTTAAGCCTGCATAATGTTTGTCAGATTTATCTTTCATTTCTTTCTTTGTTGTTCCTCCCATTGTTTCAATATAAAATCGCTTTAAAACATTTTCTTTTTTTAGAACAGAAGCCCACGCATTTAATAGTCGTTCATCGTCTTCCCCTTCAACATAAAGGATATGTGGGTCTTGCTTTGTTCTGACAATTGCCATATTATCGACATCAGATAAAGCAGTAATGATTTCGGGATTACTTTGAACTCTCTCTGGCTTTGGTGTTAAGACCGAATAAATGTTTTCCGGCTCAACCCCTTTAATAAATTCTTCAGCATGGGTAGCAATAATAAATTGCGTTGCTTTCAATTCTCTAAAATAATTTAATATTTCGCGTTGAAGATTTACGTGCATGTGCGCATCAGGTTCATCAAATAAAATTGTAGTGACACCTTCGTATCCGTAGTAAAAAGCAAGCAGAGTTAATGCCTGATGAAATCCACTTCCACCAGAAATTATATCAAACTCCTTACCATTTTCATTTTCATATTTTGATTCAATATTTATACTTACTCCTTTTTCATATTCAGGATGGAGAAGATTAACACCAAACCATTCGTGAATTTTTGTTTGAATGGTTTTCCAATTTTTAATTTTTTCCGATTCTATTCTGAGTGGTTTTCCTTCTTTATCCGACTCATATCGGTCAATTACTCTAAATAAAAGGTTGCGTAATACAGAACCCGGCTGACCTTTGCCAACGTTTTGCTTGACTACTCCATCATCCGCCCATTTTTCAAACGGGTCTAATCCGGAAAAAGGCGGCACATAAACTATGCGTGGTAATTCTCCTGCTTTATCAAGACTGTTAAACTCCTTCCATCCTTTTATTGGAATGGCATATATTGATTGAGGCGTTTGATACCTAAGAGAAATTCCAAATTCACCATAAGACCCATCACTCTTTATGTAACTTATCGTTATTTCTATGAGAATGTATTCTTGTTTTTTTTTCCCATTTTCTTTTGGATATTTTCTATCAACTTTATTTGTCCATAACAAATTAAATTCCGGAAGAGGTAATGCTGTAAAGTTTGGTAAAACGATTTGAGCACCGGTCTTGCCTTTTCTCTTCATTCGATGAAATTCATCAACACAATATTGCCATATAGCCATTGCTTGAAGAATAGAGCTTTTGCCGCTGTTATTTCTTCCAACAAGCAAATCGAAATCTGAAAATTTGTATGACTGCTCAGATATACTCTTAAAGTTTTTTATAACTAATTCTGTAATCATAATTGTCCCGTTTTAAATTCTTATAATTTTCAAACTCTCAATTCCTCTTGCATCAATGATTTTTACCGTAACAGCTTTGCCCGGTGTGAAAGGCAAAGAAACAGTTCCGTTAAATGCCTGAATTTTTTCTTCGTCAATTTCTGCTTTCAGATTTTTTGCAAGTGTTGCCCAACCTTCTTTTACTCCTGCCATCGGAAAAAATACTTGCGATGGAAATAAACTTCTTCCATCATAATCGGTGTCAAGCATCCACATGGCAATATCTCCTTTTCCTCCGCTGTCAACTGTTCCGGTTTTCGGATTGTAATAATCAAAGCCGTGAACTTCCACCTGATATTTCTCTTTGTGTTCTCCGCTTTTTATTTCATTCATCCTCACATCGGGCTGTCCGATTAACCAAAAACTTTCGTTGCTGCTTCGTTTCTTTTTCAAATCTTCAGTGAGCAAGTCAGCATTCATTTGGGCTTTAAGAAATAAACACTTTGTAATTTCAGGATTCATTTCATCAATGTCTTTTGCTGCTTCTTCGTCAAACTGCAGAGCACAGAACAAAAGAATATCGGGCTTGTATGGCTTCACTTCTTCCCATGCCAGTTCAACTGTTCGTTGTTCAAGCGGTGCATGTTCGGGGCCAAACACTACATATATTTTTTTCGGTTTCGCTTCTTTGGTTTCTCCTTCTGCTTGCACATTGCGTAAACCTCTTGCCGTTTCCATTCTTGTGAACTCAATTCTATTTCCGCTTTTCCCTCGCACACCGGTATTTTTTAATTCATCAATCCAATTGTTTTGTCTTAATGTTTCTCCGCTTCTGGAAACTGAATTGTCTGCTTCTCCATCTGTCATGCTGAGCGAAGTCGAAGCATCTTCCATCGCTTTCACAACTGGCGCAGGAACTGCTTCAACTGTAAAAGGACCTGTTACTCTTTGTTTTTTAGAATTAGGAATTGGTTTATCATAAAAATAAATTTCGTCTGCTTCAAGTTTGTTTGCAAGAATTTCCAACTTCAATCTTTTTGCTGACTTGTATTTGAATCCGCTTCCTACTCCTTCGCTTGGGTGTGCTAATTCGTAATAATCAAAATTTGCTGACAACAATCTTTGTTTCGCAAGTGTTATTGCAACTCTTGAAGTGTCGCAAGTCATCCATCGTCTGCCCCATTGTTCTGCAACATAAGCGGTCGTTCCGCTTCCGCAAGTAATATCAAGAACCAAATCGCCAGGCATGGTTGTAAGCAGCATACATCTTTGAATAGGTAGTTCATCAGTTTGCACTGCATAGATTGGAAATTGTTCAGCCAGTGTATCATCCCAAAGGTTATTCAAGATTTGATAAGGAAAGTCAGTGAAAAATATTTTGTAAGGTCTTGTTGGACCGTTACCAACTAAGCGATTTAATTCTTTCAACCTTTTCATTCCTTGAGGGTCTGCTTTCCATTCGTGTCCTGTTGGTGGATATAGTTCTTTGCCGTCAATTGTTATTGGCTCAGTATATTTTGGCGAACTACTTTTTTTTGAACCTGAATGTGTTCTGAAAACTTTTGACAAATCAAGATTAGGATTCTGAATATCTTCTTCTGTAAGGTTTCTAATTCCACTTTCATCTTCGTAAAATCTAAATTCTCCACGCAATTGTTCCTCTCTATTGCTGGGAACATAGAGAGGATTAACACTGACGTTTTCAATGTCCTTTGCATACCAAATGATGTAATCAAAAAGCTCAAACAAACCTTTGCCAAACCTTGAAAGAAATGAAGCTCGTTTTTTAAAAGGAATAATGTTAACGCAATTGTTGTAACCGAACACTTCATCCATCACTGCTTTGACAAGGTGTAAATTGTTGTCATTTATTTGAAGGAAGATACTTCCTTCTTCGTGCAATAAATCTTTTACCAAAAACAAACGGTCACGCAAGTATGTGAGGTAAGAATGTATTCCTAACTCCCAAGTATCACAAAATGCTTTTATCATTTCAGGTTCAGAAGTTAAATCTTCGTCTTTCTCTTTTACATCACGCTTGTTTACAAAAGGCTGAAAGTTGCTCCCGTATTTAATTCCATAAGGCGGATCAAAAAATATCATCTGCACTTTGCCTCCCATGCCTTCTTTTTCCAAAAGAGAGTTCATCACCAACAAGCTGTCTCCGGCAATAAGGCGGTTGCTCCAATTTTCTTTGTGTTTGTAAAACTCAATTGCCTTGCTAAGTCCTTTTGTTTCCGTATTGGTTTGAAAAAGTGAAAGTTGTGAATCGGGTTCGGGTTCTTTTTTTAACTGCTCAATTATTCGTCTCGGGTCAATCCGTTCATGCACATGCAAACTAACAGTCGGCACTTCAAAACTTGTATGCTCTGCTTTACCTGCCCATTGCAGTTGGGGGTCAAGGTGTGGGTCGTAAGCGTATTTCTTTTTCTTCTGTCCACCATTGTCGGTGTGTGCATCCACCAAACCCACAGGCGGATTGTTGAGCCGTTTCTTGTCCTTGTGCTCGTATTGTTCAATTGGTCTTCCTGCCTTCGCTGAAGCTACGGCAGGCAAGTGAGAATTCTTGTTCGCTGATTTCTTTTTTTGTTTTGCCATGATTAAATTATGAATTTTCTCTCTGCAAATTTATGGATATAAATTAAGTTCACTAATGTAATTAAAATAAAGCGTTGGTAAAATTGCTCTCTTTTGCTTTTGCAAAATCGATAGCAAACACGGCTTTGCCGAAATTTTCCTGACCGTTTTTGTCAGCCATAAAGGTTATGTGCGTATACCCCGCCTGCCAAAGTCCGCCGAGGCGGACGGCGGGCAGGTATATACGTTTATTTTCTTTATACTCATCTTTCATTCTCAAGAATATAAGATTTCCTACTTATAAAATCAACAAAAATCAAGCACACATTCATTTAAAATTACATCAGAAGGTCGGATAGTCCTTTTCAATATAATACCTTCAAGAGTTCTTGCTCGACTCAAAGCGACGTAAGTCTGCCCGTGTGCGAACGCACCATTCCCAAGATCAATAATAATTCTATCGAACGTCTTACCCTGACTTTTATGAATCGTGATTGCCCAAGCGAGTTTTATCGGATATTGTCGGAATGTCCCTGTCTGTCGAGGAACAATCTTTTCATCGTTTCTATCATAGTCATATTGAACTTTTTCCCAGATGGTCGGTTCAACTGTGCAAACGGTATTGTTCACTATAACTTCAATGTTATCATCGGAAAGTTTTTGAACAATTCCAAGACTTCCATTTACCCACTGTTTATTCGGATCGTTCTTAACCATCATTACCTGGACTCCTTCCTTCAACTTCAATATTTTTTCTGTTGGGAAAGAATCTTCATCAAAATCTCCCTCTATTGCAGCAAGATAAGAATATTCTTTTTTGTGTAATGCGTTTAACCTTGCATTGTTTATTTGGTAAGCAATATTGTTTGTACTCGATAAGATAATTGCGAGTTCACGACTATTCATCGTTACGTTCGGAGTATATCTTCGATTTAACCGAGCTAAATCCGACGGTTGGATAGTTTTATTTCGAATTCGATTTAAAAGTTCTATGAATTCAGTATCATTTTGACGAAATATTTTCTGCAGCTCAATCCTTACTAATTTTATTTGCTTAATAATGTTTGAGCTGAAGAAGAAAGGACTCTCATACAAAACAGAAAAATGATCTTTTAGTTCTTTTTCAACTACAGGTTCAAGTTGAAATGGATCGCCAATGAGTATCAACTGAACACCTCCGAATGGCTCATTAAGACAATTGCGATTTATTCTCAAAGAAAAATCAATGCCATCCATGACGTCCGCTCTTACCATTGATACTTCATCAATAATAACAGTATCAATAGCTGCAAAGAGTTTTTCTTTCTTCCGGATTTTTTTTATATCACTCTTCGAAATTAGACGCGGTGGAAAACGAAAAAAAGAATGAATCGTTGAGCCACTGACATTTATGGCAGCAATACCAGTAGGCGCTACTACAACAGTATTCTTTTTTGTGTTCTCTTTAAAATAATTTAAAAGAGTCGATTTACCAGTGCCTGCTCTACCAGTAATGTAAATATGACGTCGCGTGTTCTCCATGAGATCAAATGCATTAGAGAATTCGTTTGTCAACTGAAAATCAATCGGGATTCCGAGAACATCGGATGCAGCAATTTTCTTGGGTGATTTACGCTTCAATTTATTTGGTTTATTTTGCGAAACTGTCGCTTATCTGGTCAAGTGTATTAAACCGAATCCTTATCATCTCCGCTTTATCTTTTAGCAGCAAGATGTTTTTTTCTTTACTTGATATTATTTCCTTCAATAAAATTTCTACATCCGGATAATCGCATGCTTCAGAAAATATTTTTAAGTCGCTTATTGATTTTTCTTCTTGGGCTATTGCTATATCGAGGGCTTTACATAAGCCCTTACATGTATGTTCGCATAATGTTTGCATATCCACCTCAATTAATTGTTAAATTGTCAACTATCTTTTTACCACTGTTTAATGCCGATTCGTTTAACGGTATTAAGTGATGGTAACGGTCGGGTAAAACTTTTTTCAATACTTCCAACACCGCTTTAAAAGATACGATATTTTTAACTCCGAGCAAACCGCCTAACATCACCATATTCATTATCTTCATATTCTGCAATTTATTTGCTTCATCACTTGCAGGGATTGGAACAATGTTTATATCCGACCGAGTCGGAGGTTTTATAATGTTAGTGCTTTCATAAATAATTGTTCCACCCGGTTTTACGTGGGATTCAAACTTATCGACTGACGGCTGATTGAGAGCAACGACTATATCAAAAGTTGAAATAATGGGTGAACTAATTTTTTTATCAGAAACAATCACGATGCAATTAGCTGTACCGCCGCGCATCTCGGGACCGTACGACGGCATCCAGGTAACAACTTTCCCCTCGACGAGGGCGGCGTAAGCGAGAACCTGCCCCATTGAGAGAACGCCTTGACCACCGAATCCGGAAAAAACCATTTCGTATGTCATAATTATGCTTCCTTTCCTTTAATGATTTTTTTCTCTACAAGTTTCCCGTCAACTTTTATATCGCCCGGCGGATAAAACGGGAACATATTATCTTCAATCCATTTGTTCGATTCAACAGGCGTCATTTTCCAACCCGAAGGACAATTCGAAACAATTTCCACCAAACAAGTTCCCTTCTTCTCCATTTGATATTTGAATGCTTTCTCAAGCGATTTCTTGAAATGCCGGACGGCCGTTGGTGTATGAACTGCTTGGCGGGTTACATAATGAGTTCCGGGTAATGTTGCAACCATTTCGGTAATTTTAAAAGGATGCCCTTGTGTATGAACTTCCCTTCCTTCGGGCGTTGTGCTTGTTACCATACCAACTAAAGAAGTGGGCGCCATTTGTCCTCCCGTCATACCGTAGATTCCGTTATTAATAAAAATGATTAAAAAATTTTCGCCACGGTTGCATGCGTGAATTGTTTCAGCGGTTCCGATTGCTGCCAAATCGCCGTCGCCCTGATAAGTAAAAACAAGATTATCGGGTAAAAATCTTTTGATGCCCGTAGCAACTGCGGTGGCGCGTCCGTGTGCCGCTTCCTGCATATCTATGTCCATGTAATGATAAGCCAAAACCGAGCAACCAACCGGTGCAACACCAATTGTTTGATCCTGAATTTTCATTTCTAGGATAACTTCCATCAGTACTTTATGAATTACCCCGTGACTGCAACCGGGGCAGTAGTGCATCCGAACGTCGGACATTGTATTGGGTTTTTCCCACACTACTTCCATATCTTCTAACAAAACATCTTCTCTATTTGTCATAATTTATATTCTCCTTCACATCATCTTTTTTAATTTAGCTACGATTTCTTCGGGCGATGGTATTATGCCACCCATACGTCCGTAGAACTCAACTGGAATTTTACCACATACACCAAGACGCACATCTTCCAACATCTGACCGGCATTCATCTCAACGACTAATACACCTTTCAATTTATCGGCTAATTTATTTAACGCATCGTAAGGGAATGGATATAAAGTGATGGGACGGAGGAAACCAACTTTAATTCCTTCATTACGTGCTAGTTCCATCGCCTTCTGGCATATACGCGAGGACAGACCAAATGCGACTAAAACCAAATCGGCATCGTCAGTATTTATTACTTCGTAACGGATTTCATTTTTTTCGATAGTCCGGTATTTAGCCTGTAATCTGAGATTAATTTTTTCCATCTCCTCCGATTGAATATGGAGAGATGTAATTACGTTGGCAGCTCGGTCGGGAGTTTTTCCGGTTGTTGCCCATGGTTTCAGAGATCTGTGTTCTTTTACATCATAATCAGGAAACACAACTTTTTCCATCATCTGTCCTAAAGCACCATCGGAAAGAATTAATACCGGATTCCGATACTTCTCGGCAATGTCGAAACCTAAATAAACAAAGTCAGCCATTTCTTGAACGCTATCGGGAGCTAATACGATGAGATGATAATCGCCGTGACCGCCACCTTTTACCGCTTGAAAATAATCGCCCTGAGATGGTTGGATTGTTCCGAGACCGGGGCCGCCGCGGCTAATGTTTATCAGAACACACGGAAGTTCGGCTGCTGCTATATACGATAAACCTTCTTGCATCAAACTAATTCCCGGTCCCGATGATGAAGTCATTGTTCGAGCACCTGCACCCGCCGCACCGTAAATCATATTGATAGCCGCAATCTCACTTTCGACCTGCATAACAACGACATTACGTTTCCTTCCTTGGTCAGAAAGGTATTCAATAATTTCTGATTGTGGAGTAATTGGATAACCAAAGTAGCAATCGCATCCGGCACGAATTGCTGCTTCTGCGGCTGCTTCGTTTCCTTTCATCAATCTTATTTCACTCATAGTTCTAATTTCCCTTCTCCGTTCGCAACTTCGGGATTATCAATTGTAATGCGAATATTTTCTTTTACATCACTTATAGTTGCAACCGGGACTTTTTCTTTTTTCTTTGTAGTCCTAAAAACTGTGATAACTGCATCGGGACAAACTAAAGCGCAGTTGATACAGCCGGTACAATTATCCTGAATTAAAACAGCATAGTGGTATCCTTTTGTATTTATTCCTTTAGACATTTCGAGACTGTCCTGAGGACAAGCTTCGATGCACAGCTCGCAACCTTTACAAGTCTCGATATCAATTTCTACAGTGCCTTTAACAGCCATAAATAATCCTTATAAATTTTTCTAAAATTAAAGTATTTAATTAAAATTTCCTAATCAATAGTTTGAGCGTCGTGTACTGCCATAGCAGTGATATTAACAATATCCTGAACATCGTTACCCGGGATAAGCAGATAAACCGGTTTGCGGATGCCCAAGAGTATCGGACCGACTGCAGTAGCGCCGCCTAACCGCGCAAGAAGCTTATACGCTATATTTGCCGAAGTAAGTCCTGGACAAATTAAAACGTTCGCACCACCTTTAAGCGTACTGAACGGATAAATTTCGTTTATGATTTCGGGAACGACTGCCGTATCGGCTTGCATTTCACCGTCGATAATTAGATGCGGCATTTTTTGTTTAACTATTTCGACAGCTCGCCTGACCTTCGTTGCAATCGGGTGATTGCTATTGCCAAAGTTGCTGAACGAAAGCATAGCGATTTTCGGTTCAATTTCGTACTCCTTAACTTTCTCGGCGGTCAGAATTGCGATTTGGGCAAGTTGTTCGGCTGTCGGTTCAATGTTAATTGTTGCATCCGCGATAAAAATAGTCTGATTTTTGAAAATCATCATATAAAGTCCGGCTACAACATCAGTATCGTCCCGATGCCCTATTATTTGCAGAGCCGGACGAACGGTTTCGGGATAATGCTGAGTTAGCCCTGATATCAATCCATCGGCATCACCTTCGCGCACCATCATCATACCGTAGTAGTTTTCAATTTTCATCAATCTTTCCGCATCGAAGTGTGTTACGCCTTTACGTTTTCTATACTCGTAATACTTGATTACGTACTCACTATACTTTTTCGATTCAAGAGGATTGACGATTTCGATGCCATTTAAATTTGCATTAATATCTTTTGCTTTTTGTTTGATTATTTTTGGATCGCCTAACAAAATGGGTTGAGCAATATTTTCTTCAACAACGATTTGTGCTGCGCGTAAAATTTTTCCTTCTTCGCCTTCGGGGAAAACAATTTTCTTAGGTGATTTTTTTGCTTTATGAACAAACCCACGCATAACTTCGCGCGATTTTCCTAAACGTGCTTCTAAATAATCTTTGTAAGCCTCGAAATCTTTTATTTCCACACGTGCTACACCACTTTCCATAGCAGCTCTGGCAACTTCGGGAGCTTCCCAAAGAAGGACACGAGGGTCGAGAGGTGTGGGAATTATATATTCTTTCCCGAATTCAATTTTCCTTCCACCATAAGCACGGATTACAGAATCGGGAACGTCTTCTTTAGCTAACTTTGCAAGCGACATTGCTGCTGCGATTTTCATTTGGTCGTTAATTTGCGTTGCACGAACATCGAGTGCCCCACGGAAAATAAACGGAAAACCGAGAACGTTATTCACTTGGTTTGGAAAATCGGAGCGTCCTGTTCCCATAATTATGTCGTCGCGCGCATCGAGTGCATCCGGATATGTTATTTCCGGATCGGGATTTGCCATAGCAAATACAATCGCTTTATCAGCCATTGATTTTACCATTGCTTTTGTTACAAGGTCTTTTACAGAAACTCCACAGAATACATCAGCTCCTCTCATCGCGTCGGCAAGTGTTCTATCTTCTGTATCAACAGCAAAATATTCTTTGTACTTGTTCATACCATCTTTACGTCCAACATAAACAACACCTTTCGTATCTACTAATCGAATGTTTTTATGTTTTACACCGAGCGTTTCGTAGAATTTAGCACAAGCAATTCCCGATGCACCTGCACCGCTAAACACAACCTTAATTTCATCAATTTTCTTACCTGTAATTTCGAGGGCATTTAATAATGCAGCACCGCTAATGATTGCTGTTCCGTGTTGGTCATCGTGGAAAACCGGAATGTTCATTATTTTTTTCAATTCCTCTTCAATCTCGAAACATTCAGGAGCTTTTATATCTTCAAGATTAATTCCACCGAAAGTTGGTTCTAACATTTTAACACATTTGATAATTTCTTTCGGGTCGTGCGAATCGATTTCGATGTCGAAAACATCTATATCGGCGAATCGTTTAAAAAGAATTCCTTTTCCTTCCATAACCGGCTTGCCTGCCAGCGCGCCGATATCTCCTAAGCCTAATACTGCTGTACCGTTACTGATAACTGCTACTAAATTTCCTTTTGCAGTATATAAAAAAGCATCTTCGGGATTGCGATAAATTTCCATACACGGTTCTGCTACACCGGGAGAATAAGCGAGCGAGAGATCGCGCTGGGTTGAACAGGATTTTGTCGAAACAACTTCTATTTTTCCGGGACGACCTTGTTTGTGATAATCGAGAGCATCTTGTTTGCGTATCATAATAGTTCACCTTTTTTTTTATTTTTTAATATTCTGATTGACTAAAGTAAGAACGAAACATACTTATTATTGAAGTATGCAATGATGAGAGGAACATATTACTCTGAAAAGTAAAATTTGAATAGAAGAACAATCATCACCTCGATAGATTGCGGGGTTTCAGAATGAGTGGAATAATTAACACATTTTCCGATACAAAACTAATGAAAATATTATTGATAAGCAAAAACCATTGCATAGATAATCCATATCACCATACTGAAACCGAGCGATAATGCAGTCCATCCGAATATCTTTATCACTCTAATAACAATCGGCGGATAAGGATCGACTAAATATTTACCTAATTCACCTTTCTTCATAATTTCTTCATATTCGGCAGGTCTATCAATTTTAAACTCCTCAAGGGGAACTCTTCCGGTGAAGATACAAATATCCATCGGGAATTTTTCGGGACGCAAGTGAGTATTAAAAAAGTGAACTGTAAAAATAAAACCTGTCGCTAATAAAGCTTCGTCGCTGTGAATTATTGTTGCAATGTTGATTACCTCGCCGGGTAAAATAAGAGTAAATATTTCAGGAAACCAGAGTATAAGTCCTGTAAAACCAATAGCCCCCATCCCCCAAAACACAGCAAAATAATCGAACTTTTCCCAGTAAGTCCAGCGTCCGTAATTTGGTCGCGGTCCTAACCACAAAAACCATTTTAGCGAACCGATAAAATCTTTGAGGTCTTTTTTTGTAGGCAGCATTGTATTGGGACCGAGAAGTAAATTTTTCATCGAACCGTATTCTTTACGCTTTCTTCTGAATAGGTCAATAATGTGTGCAGTAAAAATTCCAAAAAGAAAAACGGCAGCAGTGCGGTGAATAAGACCCGCACCTTCGAAACCCCCGAACACCTTCCCTAAAAAAACCGCCCAACCAGTGTATGAAAACTTTAAAGTCATACCTGTAAGCGCTAAACTGATAAAACTCACTATCATCACAACGTGTAATATACGGTTGAAGCGTGTAAATCGAATAACCTGTTTTTCGTTTTTATCTATGTATTCGTTATCGATGAGTTTGCTAATCATTTTTCTGTTCCTTTTCAGATTGTGTGGACTTGTTGCTATCTGAATTTTTCTTATGCAGCTTTTTCACTTCGCGACGCATCTGCAGCGCTCGTGGAATCCACATTAGAGTATGAAGGCCGCCCATTACGAAGGTTGAGATGAGCAAACCTGTCATCCCCCAGAAAGTCCAGAACAACCAGGGATATTTTTCGGGGTCGTGGTGAGTTGCATGTGTTAGATAGCCAGCAAATCTCCTGTTGGCGCCGGGGTGACATTTTTGGCAAGTTTGCAGTACATTCTCTCTGCTCAAATGCGACCGCGTATCTGTTACTGGAAAAATATCGTGAGCGCCGTGGCAGTCGTAACATTTAGCAGTTTTAACATAGCCGAGTCGGGATACTTTTCCGTGATAGGTATCGAAATAAGTTTTAGCAATTTTCTCGTGGCAACGCCCGCATCGTTTCATTATATCCAACATAAACCCTTCTTGGTCGGCGCGCTTAATCGTATGTGCAGTGTGACAGTCGCGGCAAGTGGGTAAATCTTTTTTATCGGTGTGCGATTTTTGTGAATGAATACTCGATTCAAATTTTTCTTCTATTCCGTGATGACAGCGTCCGCAAGTTTTTGCAATATTATCGTGATGAACACTCGACTGCGGGTCATTAGCCGGTAATTCTCTGTGAGCTGTGTGGCAATCGGTGCACATAGCCGTTACAACGAGTCCGCTTTTTAGTAAACCTTTGCCGTGAATACTTTCAGAATAATTTGAAATAATTTCGTGTTCGGGTCCTGTGTAACGGACTGCGGCTTTCTTACCTTCCTGATGGCATCGAGCGCACAAGTTAGGAACGTTAATCGGAAAGATGGGGGATTTTGAATCAAGTTTCCCTAAAATTTTATGAGTTCCGTGACACTCTTTGCAAGTAGGTGCATTCGGATCGTTCTTAGCAAAATATTTGCCGTGAGTACTTTTTTGGTAATCTTCCACCTGTTGAGCATGACACGAGGCGCAGTTAACTTTTGATTTAATTGTTTCGCAAGACCTTGTTTTTGAAGGACTTACCTCAGCATGACATTGGCTGCAAGCCGTGCGGTTATGGCGGGAGTGCATCAGGTCGTCGGTTTTCACGTTTAGCGAGCGACCATCTTTTGTAGATTTGATATCCGGTTTTTCGTGACACCGCAAACAATCGCGGTCAGCCATTCCCTGATCATAAAATACTTTACGAACCTTATGCGGCTGGTGGCAGTCAACACATGCAGGAAGAACATGCAACTGTTTTTCCCATAATTCACCTTTGATTACTTTGCGGTGAACTTCTTCAATCTGCTTATGACATTGTGCGCAGGTGTTTGCTATATTTTTTCTCGCAATAGTTGAGCGTGAATCGGTGTGCGGTAAAATTTGATGTGCTGTGTGGCACGATACGCAAGTAGCAGTTACAACCAATCCTTTCTTCAGTAATCCTTCGCCGTGCATACTTTCAGAATAATTTTCGAGAATGTTGCTCTGGTGAATATTTCTTTGCCTTTGAACCGGCGATCCTTCTTTATGACATTTCCCACAAAGATATGGAATATGCAAAGGATCCACCTGCGACT
>JAUXOG010000121.1 GCA_030682385.1 Bacteroidota bacterium | reverse complement strand
GCCCCAAAACTCCGGCAGCTTCTTATCCAAATTCCATTCAACCAAAGGGTCGCTTTTACAGAAACGAAAAACTTCGTATCTTAAGCACGAAAAAGCGTTTCCAATTTTACTCACAGTTTGTTGGTAAAAAATTAGATGTATTATACGAAACCAACATTAAAAACGGTTTTGTATCCGGTTTTTCAACAAATTATATTCGGGTAAAAACTATAGCAACTGAAGATCTTTTTAACCGGATTGTTCCAACGCTAATTAAAAATGTAAATAAAGATTATTGTGAAGGAGATGTAATCGTATGAAAAAAATAATTTGTGTCTTCATGTTCTTTTTTAGTGTGCAGATGGTTATCGCACAGCCTTTAACCAATTCAGTTGTCAGTCATAAAAATATTAAAGATTTTTTCAATCAATCAATCGATCTTGAATCTCGAAACGCATCAGTATTTTCTGATTATAGTGCTTCTCAAAAAAAATCTGTACCACTTGCTGTTGCTCTTTCGCTTGTACTTCCCGGAATGGGCGAGATTTATGCCGGCGATTACAGCAGAGGGAAATATCTCACTTCTGCCGAAGGATTTCTTTGGTTGACATTTACTTCAGTGCAATTATACGGAACATGGTTGAAAAACGATGCACGACTTTTTGCTTCAACAAATGCCGGAGTAAAGTTAGCAGGACAGGATGATAAATATTTTGTAGATATCGGTAATTACGCTGATGTATATTGGTACAACGAAAGAAAATTGCAAGACAGACAAGACGATAAATTATACGATCCCAATTCAAATTATTATTGGCAATGGAATGACGAAGCGAGCAGACAGAAATATCGCAATATTAGAATCAAAAGTGATGAAGTACTTAACAGCAGACAATTTATTGTTGGTGCAATTTTAGCCAATCATATCGTAAGCGCAATAAACGCAGGGATGTTAGCCAGTAAATATAACAAGCAGTCCGACATTACAAATAATTTTCAGATTAACAGCAAATTACGTGTTACTGCTAATAATCCGGAATTTGTGTTTACGATTTCAAAACTGTTTTGATGAAACGTGCGAAATATTAAACTACTTATTGAATACGACGGAACCGATTTTGTGGGGTGGCAACGACAACCGAACGGAAGAAGTGTTCAGGAAGTTATAGAAAAAACACTCGCAAATCTTTTGCAAGAAGAAGTAAATGTGATCGGTTCAGGAAGAACCGACAGCGGTGTGCATGCGCGAGGTCAGGTTGCTAATTTTCGCTGTAACTCAAAAATGAATGTCGGTCAATTACAAAAAAGTCTTTCGGCATTGTTACCTGAAGATGTTTGCATACACGAGGCAGCAGATGTGGAATTCGATTTCCATGCACGCTATGCAGCCAAGTCGCGTGAATATTCCTATTTGATAACAACAAAATCTTCTGCATTACGAAGAAGATATTCGTGGTTTGTAAAGTATAAAATCGACAACACAATTTTGGATGAATGTGCAAATATGGTTTTGGGAATTCATGACTTTGAAGGTTTTTGTAAATTAGATGCGGGTAATGAACATTATTTAAGTAATGTGTTCCGGTCGAAATGGAAAAGTGAAAATAGTAATTTGATTTATGAGATCGAAGCAAACAGATTTTTATACGGAATGGTGCGTGGTTTAGTTGGAACGATGGTGGACGTAACACGTGGTTATCGCGATTTAGACGATTTTAGATCGGTATTAAATGAAAAAGTCAGAGCGAAAGCGGGCACATTGGCGCCGCCTCATGGCTTAACACTCGAGAATGTTAGATATTAAAATTTAATTAGGAGAAACCAATGAAAAAATATTTCGTTTATTCTATCTTTACAATTTGGATTGCCAGTTTCAGTATTATGTGTGGAAGTTTGGCGTTCAATATATTTTCGGATCAGGAAGACGTTAAGTTGGGCAAGCAGCTTGATGATGAAATTAAGAGCAAACCTCAGGAATATCCCTTACTTCAAAACCGAAATGATGTTAAGAGTTATGTTGAACAGGTAGGACAAAAAATTCTAAATTCTCCGCATGTAAAAAAACGTGGATTGTATGCTTATAGTTTCGAAATAGTACATGACGATAATACAATTAATGCTTTTGCAACACCGGGCGGATATATTTATGTATATACTGGGCTGTTAAAATTTTTAGATAACGAAGCAACGCTTGCCGGTATAATTGGACACGAAATCGCCCATGCCGAACGACGTCATGCTACTCAACGGTTAACTAAGTATTATGGTGCGAGTATGTTGGTTTCAGTCATTTTGGGTGAATCGCCTTCTCAATTGGCTGAAATTGCTGCAAACATGTTTACGGGTCTGGCATTTTTAGCAAACAGCCGTTCGGATGAAACTGAATCGGATGATTATTCGATCAGATATTTAAAAGACACCGAGTATTATCCGGGTGCGATAAAATATTTCTTCGACAAAATTCAGTCAACAAAAGGAGAACGGGGCGGCAGTATCGAGAGACTGTTATCAACACATCCGATGCCTCAGGATCGAGTCGATTTTGTTTACCAAGAGATGAAAAAAATAGGCGATCCACAACCAACTGAAAACAATCTTTTTACGGCTCGCTATCAGGCATTTAAAACTACTTTACCTTAACGTTTGATTATATATTTTCTTTCTCGTAAATTAAGCTTGAAAAATAAGTAGAACAACTCGAAAGATTTAATTGCATTATTTGTTACCAATTTCGTTTTTTATTATGATTTCAGGGATAATGGCTGCTTGCGAAACAGCGTTCCTAAATTCCCCCAAAAGTGTTATCAAAGATTTAGCAGATAACGGGAGTAAAGCAGCGAGAGTAATTCAAAATTTCCAAAAAAACCCTGAAAGTATAATCGCAACGGCGAATGTTACTTTCATAGTAAGTTTAAGCATCGCAGCATTTTTAGCCGGACTGTTTGCATTAGATGAAATTGCTCCCTACTTAAAATCGCTGGAAGTTTATTTTCTGAGTGAACATAGCGGCGCTTTCTCACTTTTAATTATAATACCGTTGTTTGCATTTGTAGCAATTCTTGCGGGTGAATTAATTCCCAAATCAATAGCTTTAAAATTTCCGGCACAGTTAGCGTTGTTCTTCGCATTTCCATTTTTTTGGATTTCAATTGCCAGCAAACCGATGATTGTTCTTTTACAAACCATCAGTAATTTAATTTTGAAACCTTTTAAAGATCAAACCAATTTTTCTGAATCGAGGGTATCTGAAGAAGAGGTTAAAATTTTATTGGAAGAAGGAAGAAAAACCGGGGCAATCGATAAAACAGAGCAGGAACTGATAACAAGTATCTTCGAGTTCACAGATACTACTGCGAAAGAAGTTATGGTTCCGAGAACCGATATCGTAGCAGTCGAAATAAATACACCGCGCGAAAAACTTGTGAATATTGTACTCAAGGAGGGTTACTCGCGTATTCCGATATATTCAGGGTCCATCGATAATATAATCGGCATTGTATATACAAAAGATTTAATAAGCCTTTTGGAGCATCGCGACGTGATTGTATTACACGATATCATTCGTCCGGCTTATTTTGTGCCGGAAACTAAAAAAATAAGTGTGTTGCTGCGTGAATTACAAAAACAAAAAATTCACATGGCAATTGTCATAGATGAATACGGTGGAACAGAGGGTATCATTACGTTGGAGGATATACTGGAAGAAATAGTTGGCGAAATTCACGACGAATATGATGAAGAATTAAAAGAAGTTGAAGTATCAACCGATGGGTCGTCATTAGTGAATGCCCGAATTAATATACAAGATTTCAATGAGAAATTCGGGACCAATATACCTGAAACCACAGAGTATGATACGCTGAGTGGTTTCCTCAATAAAATCACAGGTAAAATTCCTGACTTAAATGAAGAAATAAAATATAACGATATTACATTTGTAATTATCAAGAAGAGCCAACGTCGGATACGGCAAGTTAAGGTTACGAAAACAAAATATGAGTAATACTTATGAATATGTTCTTTCTGTGGTTATTGTAAATTGGAATACATCTGAAGATCTTAAAACGTGCCTAACATCGTTAACAGATAGGTCAGGTATTTTAAATTTTGAAATAATTGTTGTTGATAACGCTTCCGAAGATGACAGTGTTCAGATGGTACGGTCAAAATTTCCTAAAGTATTGCTAGTCGCAAATAAGGTGAATTTAGGATTTGCTGCCGCAGTAAATCAAGGTATTAATAATGCTTGCGGGAAATATTTACTGATTTTAAATGCCGACATAGTATCGAACTTTGAATCACTCCAAGTTCTGGCTAACACGCTTGAGTCTCGGAAAGATGTCGGTGCTGTTGCACCGCGGCTCATAAATTTAGACGGATCGTTACAACGGGGATATTACAGAAAATTACCGACGCTTATGCAAATTTTGTTATTTTATACATCCTTATCTAAATTTACATTTAAGCATCCGTATCTTGTAAAAAAATATTTAGAAGTATATATTGAAGAAAATGCCACTCAGTTTGAAGTTGAACAAATTCCGGGTGGATGTATAATGATTCGTAGAGATGTATTACAAACTGTTGGTTTGATGGATGAAAGTTTTTTTCTTTTTTTTGAAGATGTTGATTGGTGTTACCGCATCCGCAAAGGTGGTTGGCGGTTACTTTGCCTTAATGATGTTTCCATGATTCATAAAGGCGGCAGCAGTTTTCTGAAACTCGACAGTTCAATTTTTTATGGGAGATTTTTACTCAGTCTTAATCAATTTGTGGATAAACATTATTCACTTATGTCTCGGTTCCTAGCCAAATTATTTACAATTTGTGATAGCTTTATTATTTTAATTGTTAGAAAATTACAAATGGTAATAAAACCTCAAACTATGTATGGTGATTCGGGAAAAAGTTATCGAAAGCATAAATATTATTTAAAAATATTTATTGACAATTACTTCCCTGCGATATTTTCGAAGCTTGTTAAATTTATTTTGCCAGGATAATGTCAGATATTCAAATTCCAAATATTGTTCATCCATTAACAAAGCGGATCATAAAAAATACGATATATAATTCTGTGGGAAATTGGATTGTTCTTCTTTTAAATTTTATTATAATTCCGTTTGTAATTTCTAAACTGGGGCTTGAAATATACGGTAGTGCCTGGGTGATTGGAATAATAATTATTTCGTCAGCAGGACTTGTTGATTTCGGGATAGGGAGTTCAAGTGTAAAATATATTGCTGAATATAATGCTAAGAAACAGTTTGGTGAAATTAATTCACTTATAATTACAAGTATCTTTTTTTATGCTGTTTTCGGATTAGTACTTTTAATTGTAATTATTTTATCCGGTAATAATATTTTAATGTTGATTGGTGTACCTAATCATTTAATTAGTGAGGCATATTTCGTCTTTGTTATTGCTACTTCAATTTTGGTAATTCTTAATACATTTTCACCTCTTACATCAGTCTTAGCTGGTTTACAACGTATGGATATTACTAATCTAATCATTGTAGCAACAGGTATTTTAAATATTACTCAAACAGTAATAGTTTTAAGTTTGGATTTTGGTGTGCGCGGATTAATTATCGGGAGTCTTTTTATAAATTTGATTTCCATTTCTTTGCTATCATATTGGTCTTTCCGTATTTTGCCACAACTCAAACTCAGCATTTCAAATATCGAGTGGGAAAAGTTTAAACAAACTTGGCGTTTTGGGATAAATTTACAAATTAGCAGGATATCGCAAGTTATAGTATTTCAGGTTGATAAGATTTTTGCACTAAGTTTTTTTGGGCCAGCTAATGCAGCATTTTATGAAATAGGGGTTAAAGTAACTACATTAGCGAGAAGTATACCGCTTATGCTTACCTCTGCTTTGCTTCCTGTTGCATCAGAAATAGATGCTAAGAAGGAGGATATAAAAATAAATCTATTATTCGATAGGGGATCGAAATATCTCATCATTGTCGGTATGTTTTTTCTCGGTTTTATTTTTTTAGAATCGAAACTTATCGTACAAACTTGGGTGGGAAAATCTTTAGATGAAACCGGTATTATGACTGCATCAATTATTATCAAAATTTTAGTCTTCGGTTATTTTATGAATACGCTAACTGCAATTGCGAGTACAATCGGTGCTGGTATTACTCGAACAGATCTCGAACGCAATGTCGGTATCTTAGCCCTTATACTAAGCCCAATTTTAACATTCACATTTATTTATACTATCGGATATAATGGGATTGCACTATCAACAATGCTTATGCTTACAATCGGGGCATTTTACTATATGAAACAGTTCTTCTCTGTAATCAAAAAAGATTTTTTTACTTATATTAAAATGTTACTTAAACCTTTAATTAGTCTCTTGATTGCATCAAGTATTATTGTGATTGTACAATTATTTATAGTGCAACCAGAGATTCAAACAAGGTTTGAAGGTTTATTATATATTATTTTATATTTTCTTATTTTTATGTTTTCATATATTATGCCTATTATATTCTTAGGTACTTTGGATGAATATGACAAATCAATTATTAAAGCGATTATAGACAAATTAAAAAGTAAAAGCATTTAGTTATAATTATGATCGGTGAAGAGATAAAACAAACCCTATTTCGCAACACCCCGGATTACTATCTTAAGGTATCGGAGGATTTTTATTATCAAAAATTCATCGATTTATGTAAACAATTTTGTGGCAAGCGTGTGCTGGATTTTGGCTGTGCTACAGGCAATTATATGACCGCATTGCAAAAACTTGGTTATGATTGCGTAGGTGTTGATGTAAATCCTGCTTATTTAGAAATTGCGACAAAGAAAAAACTTGAAGTATTTTTGATCGACGACAAATTACCTTTCCCTGATAAATCTTTTGATACAGTCATTATGTTTGAGGTGGTAGAACACCTTCAAAACCCATTAGAGGTTCTGAAAGATGTTCAACGGGTTGCACGCAAAAATATAATCTTTACTGTACCAAGCTGCGAAGGTTTTAACGAACTAAAAACAGGTGGTTTGACTTTTGAACATTTTTTCGACCTTGACCATAAAAATTATTTTACAACCGATTCATTAAACAACCTTCTAAGTAAGTTATTCACAAATTATGAAATTAAACATGGTGATCCTATAGTTCCTTATCTATTGATGAATAAATCTATAATGCGATTTATAGTACATGGTTTATATAGAATCAAAATAATTAAGCCGAAGTATTATTATAGAATTTATGTAGTAATCGATTTAAAAAATCCTGTATGAACCCGGAGGATAATAAAATTAATAACTCAGTTATTGATGTTTCAGTTATCATTATCAATTATAATACACGAGAGCTGCTCCGCGAGTCGTTAAGATCGGTTGTAAATTGTACGCTAACAAAAGAAATTATAGTTGTTGATAACGCTTCGACGGATGGTAGTGTTGATATGGTTCGGGAAGAATTTCCTGAAGTTAAACTTCTCGTAAACACTAAGAATGAGAGGTTTGCCAAGCCAAACAATATGGCGATGAAAATTGCCAAAGGGCGATATTATTTTTTACTGAATAGCGATGCAACAATCTCTCCGGATACATTGGATTTATTAATAAAATATATGGAAATTCACTCCGATGTAGGTGTTTGTGCCCCCCAACTCATTTATCCTGACGGCAGTATTCAACCCTCGTGTCGTGGTTTCATTACTCTGTGGACACATTTTTGTGATATGTTAATTTTGGATCGCATTTTCCCGAAATCGAAAATATTTGCTAAAAGCGAGATGACATACTTCGACCATCGCACTATTAAAAATGTTGACCACGTAATGGCAGCAGCTATTCTTATAAGAAGAGAAGCGATTATCGATGTAGGATTGTTTGATGAAAATTTATCGATTAATTATAACGATTTAGATTTGTCATATAGAATAAGACAGAAGGGATGGGAAATCGTATTTTATCCAGAAGCACAAGTGATTCATCACCATAGTAAAACAACTAAAATGATGAACTCGCAATTCGAATTATTTCTGGAATTATATTCGAATGTGTTTTATTATTTTAAAAAGAATTTTGGTAAGTGGTCAGTTGTATATTACAAATTACTGATGCTTGTAGGTTTTATTCCCAGAACTGTGTACTGGTTGATTCGTTCAATAATTACACCGACCCAAGAAGTAAAGTACGTGCTACAATTTTGTTTTAGGTCCGTAAAAATTGCGGCGTCATTCTGGAGAATAGATTAATATGGTATCAATCATTATCTTAACGTATAACGGACTTTCGTTAACGCGACAGCTATTAAATAGTTTAAAGAAAAACGTAGATATCAAAAATAATGAGGTCATAGTCGTTGACAACGCTTCGACGGATAATACGGTTGCTGAACTGAAAAAGGAATACGACTGGATTCAAGTGATTGAGAATGAAGCAAATATCGGATTCGGAGCAGCAAATAATTTAGCAGCAAAGATAGCTCGCGGAGAGATTTTATTATTTTTAAATAATGATGTAATTGTTGAAGATGATTTTATTACACAGGTTGTTCAAAAATTATCAAATGACACCATTGGAGCCCTGGGACCGAAGATTTTAAACCCGGATCATACATTTCAGTTATCAGCCGGCAGATACCCAACTGTGTTGAATGAATTAGAAGACAAATTTGTTTATAAGTATTATCGAAGAATAGGATGGCTTCGTAAAAGTGTAGAGAACAAGTTTAGTAAAGAAAAACTGGTAGATTGGATTACAGGAGCATCTCTATTTATCAAGCGCAAAGTGTTTAACGAAATCGGTGGTTTTGATGAAAAATATTTCATGTATTTCGAAGATAAAGATTTATGTAAGAGGGTTAGAGACCTAGGATACAATGTTGTGTACTTCCCGGATGTTCGAATAGTGCATCTTCTTGGTCAAAGCTCAAATATCGCACAAGCAGAAAAACTTAGAAGGATATACAGGGAGAGTCAGAGGTATTATTACCTTAAACACAGAAACAAAATTGAAAATTTTATTTTGAATTTATACCAAAATAGTTTTAGGAAAAAATAAAATGCCAGATAAGCGGATAAAAGTTTTACTCTTAATCGACGAAGCTGCTATCGGCGGTGGACAAAATCATGTTCTTTTATTGGCAGGAGGAATCGATAAAAATAAATTTGATGTTATAGTTGCTTGTGAGCCAAAAGGATATTTAGTCGATGAGCTCCATAAAATAAACATTCAAACCGTTTCCATAATATTAAAGAATCATTTTAATCCGCTGACTCTTCTCAAAATGATTGAGCTGTTGAAAAACGTAAAGCCGGATGTATTACATACGCATGGCGGAACGCCCGGATTTTGGGGGCGTGTTGCTTCGAAATTTTATAAAGTTCCCGCTGTAGTACATACCTTCCACGGGATTCATTATTTAACGAAGCCCATGAATATGAAGAAATGGATTTTCAAAATGATAGACCGTTATTTGAAAATATTTACGGACTACACGATTTGCGTAGCTGAAGCAGACCTAAAAAAAGGGCTCAAATCTAAGGTAATGAATGCAGATGCCTCTGGTGTGGTAAGAAACGGCATAGATATAAAATATTTTGAGAGAAAAGCAATCTGGAGAGAAGGGCGTGAACTGCTAAATATTCCAGCCGATGCAACTGTGGTCGGTACCATTGGCAGACTGCATGAGCAAAAAGGATATGAATATTTAATCGATGCAGCCAAACATCTTATCGAAGAAAATAAATCGATGTGTTTCCTAATTGTCGGTGAAGGTGAGCTGCGGGCAAACTTGGAACGGCAAGTGAGTTCGTTACATATTAGAGATAATGTAATATTCGCTGGTGCCAGAACTGATATTCCAAAGATTATGACTTTGTTTGATTTATTTGTTCTTCCTTCCTTGTGGGAGGGTCTTCCACTGGTACTTTTAGAAGCAATGGTAAGCAGAGTCCCTATTGTTGCATCAGCAGTGGACGGTGTTATGGAAATCATAGAACATAATCAAGAAGGCATATTAATACCTCCTAAAAATAGTCAGGCAATAAAAAATGGAATAAATATTTTATTAAATGACAAAGAGTTTGCAACAAATTTAACTATTAACGCTTACAAGAAAGTAACTGCGGATTTCAGTTCACAAAAAATGGTTTCTGATATTGAAGATATTTATATAAATACCTTATCGAACAAAGGTATGAATTAGGATACATTATTATTTTTAATTTTTTTCTGATTATATTGTTAATAATCTATTTATGCGAAACACAAAAGCCATAATATTATTCACACAAAATGTAAGGCTATCTCGCGGCAATCCAAAAGTACCTTACACTGCGATCTCTTGGGAAGACATCGATTTGCTTTTTTCGGCGATGCTCAGCGATCTGTTAGAAATTCTAACCCAATTACTGCAAGTGGATGTATTTCTTGTTACCAGTAAAACTGAACTTCAGGACGATTTTCTTTTTGCCTTTCATAACCGGGTAAACGTGCTTTATACCGCCGAGAAAAATTACAACCGTCGAGTGGCTTTCTCAATTGCGACTGTTTTTAACGAGGGATACAACAAGGTGGTTGCTTATTTCGACAATTACCCGTTGTTCAAAGACGATTTCATCAAGCGGGT
This sequence comes from Bacteroidota bacterium, assembly GCA_030682385.1. Taxonomy (GTDB): domain Bacteria; phylum Bacteroidota; class Ignavibacteria; order UBA10030; family BY39; genus JASEGV01. Next base: position 39,087 of record JAUXOG010000121.1, on the reverse strand, counting down.
ATTCTCTCAGTTGAATTACGAGGACGATTGCATAGTTTGCTCGGCAACTAATAGTGGGAATTGCAATTTAGTAGCTATGAAGAATAATCATTCTAGTTGGTTCGATGACGTAACTGAAGAACAATTTATCAATATGGATTATCTAATTAAAAAAGCATGCGAGGATAAACTTGTTATATTCACTACTCAAAATCTTCCTACTATCGTAAATGGATATGATTTACAAACATTAAAAAATGATATACAAACACAGATGACTAACGAAGTTCATTACCCCAAAAAAACACTTCTGATGTTTAAATATCTTGATAAAAAATTACGCAATTGGAAACCAAAAGATGAAGCTTGGGATCTTCGGCGGTACATTTAACCCGCCGCATTTAGGACATTTAATCGTTGCTGAAAGTGTACGAGAACAGTTAAAATTAGACCGGCTGTTTTTTGTACCATCATATTCGCCACCTCACAAATTTAATTTACAAATTGCCCTGCCAAGGCAACGGTTCGAGATGGTTGAACTTTCTGTAAATAATAATAAATATTTTTCAGTCTCCGATATTGAAATAAAGCGAGAAGGGAAATCATATTCCATTGATACTATTCATTCAATGAGCTTATCCTTTCCACGATCGCAAATATATTTTATAATCGGAATGGATAATCTAATTGATTTTCCACAGTGGAAATTACCCAACGAAATTATCTCACAAGTAGAGTTAATAGTGATGAATAGGCCCGGCTACGATCGTGTAATTAAAAACGAATTCAGCCGTTATGCTAATTTTATTAAAGTTCCGAATTTAGATATATCATCAAGCGATATTCGCCGGCGTGTAAAAATGGAACGTTCAATTCGATATCTTGTAAACGAAGAAGTCGAAAAATATATTATCAGGAAAGGCTTGTACAAGCTATAGTTATGGAAACAGGAAAAGGTGAATGGATTTTAATAGTTGAAGATGACTGGGAAATTTCTTCCCTGCTCGAAGTAATCTTGTGCGGTGTTGGATACAAGACCGTTGTTGCAAACGATGGTGAGGAAGCCGAAAGTCTATACAAATCGCACCAACCACCGATTAATCTTGTGTTAAGCGATTTAGGACTTCCGAAGCTTGGGGGGGTTGAGTTGTTTGAAAAACTAATTATTTACGATCCGAAAATTAAATTCATTGCTTCAAGCGGATTTAGCGATTTAACTTTAGCTTCTGAATTGAAATCTAAAGGCGTTAAAGAGTTTATTGCGAAACCGTATTTGCCTGAAAATCTTTTCCAAACTATCCGCAAAATCTTAGATACCGATTAAAATCAATGAGCGACATTTATCAACATCGCGGCGAAACAATTTATCTTGTTCTAATCTATCATCAGCATCAACCGATATATATTGATTACGAAAAAGATCAATTAGCCGCTCCTTGGGTTCGAACACATTCTACTAAAGATTATTATCGCATGCCTGCGATGCTGCAAAAATATCCTAATGTTCATTGCACGATAAATCTAACCCCGTCACTCTTAAGCCAGATTGAAGAATACTATCTTCGTCGGCTAAAACCAAATATCAATTTAAAGACCGATGTTCTTTTCGATTTATTGATTAAACCGGCAGAGAAATTTACTAAGAAAGATATCAACAACTTATATAAAACTGCATGGAGTGCATTAAGCGTTAACGAAGTTGTGAGAAGGAGATTTCCTGAATTCGATTTACTTCATTCCGAATTTACACAAGCGCTGAAAAATAATTTCGAAATTAACAATCGCAAAAAGCTTCGGGAACTCAAATTCTGGTTTTCGCTTGCGAACTTTGATCTTGATATTCTTGAAGCACCTTTGAAATTAACAGATGGAACGATAATCGATATTAGCGATATAGTTGAACGTAAAGCTGACCATAAATACTACTTACGCAAACCTGTAACCGAAGCCGATTGCCAACGGTTAGCAGTAGTAACTTACAAATTGATGTCGAACATAATTCCAATCCATAAAAAATTAGCGTACGACTTAAAAACTAATACCGGGCAGATCGAACTAATTACTACACCGTTCAACCACCCGATTATTCCTTTGATTTACAACTCAGATGTCGGTAAAGTTTGTATGCCTCATCATCAATTTCCCAAAAAATTTTCTTATCCTGATGATGCAAACGAACAGGTTAAACAGGCAATCAAGTTTTATGAAGATAAATTTGGAGCACCTCCATTAGGACTTTGGCCCTCGGAAGGTTCAGTCAGCGAAAAAGCCCTCGAAATATTTTTAAGTTGTGGCATTAAGTGGGTTGCTACTGATATGCAAATCTTGCGAAAATCTTCGCACGAAAACTTATCGCACTGCACACCATATAGATATAAAGATTCTGACGGAGCGATATTTTTCAGGGATACTGAATTATCGGACAGGGTAAGTTTTAAATATCAGTATTTAGATGGCGAAGAAGCGGCTGATGATTTTATCAAATATGTGCTTGCCCAAGCGCACCGCGAAAAAAAACGTGAACGAATTTTAACTGTGATTATGGACGGGGAGAATGCTTGGGAATGGTTTCACCGCGATTATGAGGGGAGAGAATTTTTGAATGCCCTTTACCGTAAATTAGAAAAATTATTCCATACACGACAGATTGTTACTGTAACACCTGCTGAATTAATTTACGGTAATCCGAAGCGAAATATTCCTATGCATCCTATTGAAGGTTTACCAAAGTTGTCGCGTCTTGCGGCGGGTTCCTGGATTCACGGCGATTTCAGTAAATGGATAGGGAATAAAGAAAAAAATCAAGAATGGGAATTGCTGTTGCAAGCCCGCTCGGATTTAGAGAAACATGAAGTGCCTCACGGTAATACCCAAAAATTAAAACCTAAAACGAAATTATGGTATGCTAAACAAGCTTGGCACGAAATGTACGCCGCCGAAGGTTCAGATTGGTTCTGGTGGGCAGGTGAGAATCAAGAATCGCCATCGAATAAAAAACCTTTTGATGAATTATTTTTGCAACGAATCGAAAGAGTTTATACAAATGCAAATAAAGCCGGATATAAATTACAGTTACCCAATTTCCCTAAGATGCAGGAAACAACAACCATCACAAAGCGTCCTGTAACAAAAATAAAAACCATGCATTCAGGTAGGAAAATGGTTCGGGTTATTTTTTTGTGCGATGCACGCAAAATTAATGTCAAAGATTCGATTTATATTGCAGGGAACGTGGAGGAATTAGGCGATTGGAACCCCAACTCAGTGAGAATGTACGACGATGCTACACACGGCGATATAAAAGCAAACGACGGTATTTGGGCATTGGAAGTTCAACTACCTGAAGGGAAAGAAATTTCTTATAAATATACAAATAGCGGCAAACCGGGTGTGTGGAGCAGCTCTGAAGAATTTCCAGCGCATAATCGCACCGCTATCATTACTGCAGATAATGGAAACAAACACATTGTTAAAGATTTATTTGGTAAATTATAAAGGAAATGATTAAATGAAATTTCACACTGAATACCTTTGGATGAACACAAAAAAACACAGAGATTATATCAACATAACAAACGATGTTGAAGAAATTTTACAGCGCAGCGGAATTAAAGAAGGAATGATATTGATATCGGCGATGCACATTACGGCTGGTGTGTATATCAACGACGCGGAGTCGGGTTTGATTCAAGATATCGATGAGTGGCTTGAAAAATTGGCGCCGTTCAATCCCGAATACCGGCACCATCGAACAGGCGAAACCAACGGCGATGCACATCTGAAAAGTTTGCTGATTCATCACGAGGTAATCGTTCCTGTTACGAATGGTCGTTTCGATTTTGGCCCCTGGCAGCAGATATATTACGCCGAATTCGATGGGCAACGTCGAAAACGGGTAATTGTCAAAGCAATGGGCGAATAGTGTTTGCAAAAGTTTTATGATTAGTTTATATTAATTTTGAAAAATTGAAAGAAAAAAAATGAAATTCAAACTCATAATTATCATATCCCTATCCTTCCTGATAGCTATAAATTTATTTGGTCAAATAATTTCACCAAAACATAATTTACAATTGAATGTGGATTTAACTCGTTTTTTTGGTGACGAATCAAATGTACTTCTGGAAACTTATTATAGTTTCCGTACAGATGAGCTCTCATATATATCCAACGACGGGATGTTTAGCGGTGGTATAAATATATCTGTGGAAATAAAGCAAGGCGAAAATGTTCTTGAAAAAGACAACTGGACTGTTCCAAGTACCGCAACCGATTCAGCTATAGTAACGATTGGTAAAACTCTCGTTGGTGTGAGAAAATATTTTTTGAAATCGGGTGAGTATGATTTTAAAATTATTGCAATCGATATCAATAACAAAGATCGGGTTGATAGTTTACGGTTCCCGATAAATATTTCTCTTTTCCCCACTGATCGAGAAGCAATTAGCGATATCGAAATCTGTTCGTCAATTAAACAAATACCAAAAGATGAGAACAACATATTTTATAAAAATACTTTAGAGGTAATTCCGAATGCGAGTCTCCTTTTCGGTCCCGGTTTACCAATTTTATATTATTATCTTGAAGGTTACAATCTTCTTCAGAAAGAATCATCCGAAGAATACATGCTGAAAACATCAGTATTAGATGCAACCGGCAAGGAAATAATAACACATGAGAAAAACAAGAAGCGTGTTAACAATTCCAGTGTCGAAATTGGCACAATCAATACTACATCACTTAAAGGCGGAACTTACACTCTTAAAATTTCGATTAGCGATACGGTTAGACGAACAGCAGCAGTTTCGATGAAGCGATTTTTTATTTATAAACCCGGTCAGATCGATTCGCTGCGTACATTATCTTCCGGTGGGATGGTCAGCAGCGAATATGCTTTGATGTTCGGCAGCGATGTTCAGGAAGAATACGAATTGCTTTCATATATTATAACCGATGCCGAGAAAAAACAATTTGGAAAACTGACCGAATTAGATGCAAAGAGAAAGTTCTTGTATGATTTTTGGAAGCGTCGCGATATCGATCCTTCTACTACGATAAATGAATTCAAGGAGGAATATATGCAGCGTGTGGAATATGTTAAGCAAACTTATTCAGCCTCATTCAAGAAAGGTTGGAAAACAGACCGCGGCAGAGTTTATATTGTTTATGGACCGCCAGATGATATAGAACGTTATCCGAGTTCTTATGACGCTGAACCTTATGAGATATGGAATTACAATTCAATTCAAAATGGTGTAATTTTTATTTTTATCGATCGCGCCGGTCAGGGAGATTACCGCCTTGGTCACTCGAATCATCGGAACGAATTACAAGATGAAAATTGGTACAATCAAATTAAGAAAGCAAGATAGTTGAATGAATGAAAAATCAGATAGAATATCTTTTATTTAGATTTTTTCGTTTCATTATTCTAAATCTCTCTTTAAAGAATGCACAACAGTTAGGTTTAAAATTAGCTAACATTTTTTTTATAATTTTAACACGCCGCAAACAAATTGCTGTCGATAATTTGAGGCAAGCATACCCTGAAAAATCCGATGCGGATATTTTGATAATAGCTAAAAAAGCTTTCCAAAATTTTGGAATTACAATAGCTGAATTGTTATGGTCTCCCCGCCTCACTCCTGAAGTCATCGATCAACTTGTTAAGTATAAGAATTTGGATTTAATGTTAAACCGTTATAAAGAAGGGAAGGGAGTGCTAATGCTTTCGGGGCATTTTGGAAATTGGGAGTTGTTCGCTTTGGCAACAGGCTTTGTATCTAAAATCCCTTGTACTATCATCGTCAAAACCCAAACTAATTTGCTGGTGGATAAGATAATTAATGAGCACCGGACATTGTTTGGAAACAAAGTAGTTCCAATGGAATTAGCAGTGCGCGAAATATTAGGCTCTTTAAGTAAAGGTGGTGTTGTGGCGATGATAGCCGATCAAAGCGCTCCCAAAGATAGCATTTTTGTGAATTTTTTCGGAAAACAGGTTGCAACATTTCAAGGACCAGCGGTGTTTGGTTTACGCAGCGGCGCTGCAATGCAAATGGGAATAATTATACGCAAACCGGATTTTACTTATGAAGCTATAATCGAAGAAATCCAAACTTCCGATCTGACCGAATACAACGAAGCCAATGTGTACGAACTGACCCAAAGGCATACCGCAGTTCTGGAAAAATATATCCGGATGTATCCCGAACAATGGATGTGGACACATAGACGTTGGAAAAATATTAAATGAATATCAGCGGGAAGATACTGATTTTTCAATCTGCATTTATCGGTGATGTTATTTTAACATTACCGATGGTTCAGCTTCTTAAAAAAAGATATCCGTCAGTTGCAATCGATTTTGTTGCAACCAAGCGGGCATCCGATGTTTTGCAAAATCATACGGATATTAATGAAATTATAATTTATGATAAATACGGAGAGGATAAGGGTTATAAAGGTTTCAAAAGGTTAGCCGATTTATTGAAATCAAAAAAATATGATGCTGCCATTGTTCCGCATCGATCGATAAGAAGTGCACTCTTAATATATTTTTCTAAAATAAAAACGAGGATCGGATTTAATAGAAGCGCAGGCAGAATATTCTTCACACATATCGTGAAGTATCATTACGATTTACATGAGGTTGAACGGAACATATCACTTCTGAAACCATTATTAATTGAAACACAGAAAAAGGAATTGCCGCGACTTTATCCGGGTATGGCTGATAAAAATGTCGTAGATAAAATCTTATTTGAAGAAGAAATCTTGGATACAAGTCGCCTGATAGGTATTGCACCCGGTTCCGTTTGGAATACAAAGCGTTGGACGAAAGAAGGTTATCTTCAGTTAGTGCGGAAATTAATTTCAGAAAAATATATCGTTTGCTTGATCGGTGGTAATGAAGATGTAAAACTTTGTAACGAAATTATTAACAACACAACCGTCGGAGGTGTAATCAACTTATCGGGTAAACTTACTTTGCTTCAATCTGCTGAATTAATTCGCCGGTGTCGTGTGTTAATTACTAACGATAGTTCGCCTGTTCATCTTGCTGCGGCGGTTGATACTCCGGTGGTTGCGATATTCGGTGCAACCGCTCCTGCGTTTGGATTTGCGCCCTACAGCGACGGCAGTGTGGTTGTAGAAACAGTCGGACTTAAATGCCGCCCATGCGCCATACACGGCGGCAATAAATGCCCGGTTGGGACTTTCGATTGTATGAAAAGAATTACACACGAGATTGTTTTTGAGAAGGTGTTGGAGGTGTATAATAGCCACTAACTTGTAGCTTGATGAGCCTCGGTTTCTCAAATGAATTCAATTTGCTATCTATAAAAATCTTTTTGATATTTAGAAAAAAGGAGGTTATATGCCGGCAAATATTGGTCATATATTAATTGCTAACTACGCATACAAAAAGCTCAATCTTGAGCGACCTGATATCGGTGAATTTATTGTAAACAAAAATAACCACCTATATTTAGGTTCTATCGGTCCTGATTTACCGAGTTATAAGGATACCAATTTAATTAAAGCTGCCCTCAATCAACTACTTTTACGACCGTTTGTGGATAAAAATAATCCACAGGAGGAAGATGCTTCATTTTTCTTTCATTCAACCCGCCCGAATTTGTTCCCTTATTATTTGATGGAGACAAACCTTGCGTTTGCTGACCTCAAAGGCGACGAGTTAATCAAAAAAGATTTTAACATAGCTGTATGTGTTTTTACACTCGGTTACGTCTCCCATATCGCGGCTGATCAAGTTATCCATCGGCTTGTTCGCGAAATTGTCGGTCCCTATTACCGCAACATAGATGTCTCTAAAAATCATGGTGAGTGCGAGGTTCATCAGGATATTTTTCTTTTCTACAATCTTTATCCTACAAGAAAATACGATAAGTTCATACAGAAAAGTTTAATAGATGTTGAAAAAGTTGGTTTCGATTACGAGCAGTTTTGCAATCTCATTTCGTTAGCGATCAGTAAAGCGGGCTATTTCAACATTAAAAAATCAGACATCGATAGCTGGTTAGACGGAATAAAATTAGTTTTCGATTTGATGGATAATGTGGGTCCGTATGTATCAGCGTTTAAAAATTATGAGAAGAACAAAGATAATTTGAGAGAATTTTCGTTGTACAAAAAATATTTCCGTAATCTCGAGATAAATTTCGATTACATGGAATATTTTTATAGGGCGGTAGATTTATCAGTTATATACATGAAGGAAATAATTCGTCTCTGGGATAGCCCGGATTTTTCGTATCAAAGTTTTGTAGATTATCAGCAAGTAATTCAGCCGGATGACTTGACTTCACCTTTCAGAAAAGAGTATTGAAAATAAATTTATTGGAGCCATAGGGAAAACTAGTGCAATAAATTACGAAAACAAAATAATACCACCGCATGGTGGATATCAAAAATTGAAATCGTATCAAATGGCTGAGATTGTCTATGATGCAACTGTAAAATTCTGTGCGCGTTTTATAGATAAACGCTCGCGAACTGCTTTTGGATTACCAGGATTTTTTAAGGCAGCGCGGGTTGCAATTATACACCAAACGAACTATTTGTTAGATCAGCAACTGCGCCAACTCGAACAGCAGTTTCTTAAAGAAGGTGGCTTTTCTGAAAAGCTCTACAATGCCAGACAAAATGCTAGAAAAAAATCATGAATGAGTTTTGCATACCTCTATTATTTTTAGTAGGTTATTATTGTAAATAAAAACTTAAAAGAAACTTATGGATACCAATAATAAAATTAAAGAAAATGTTAAGCAAAAATACGGGCAAATTGCTAAGGGTGAGTTGAAACTCGAAGTTACACCGAGTTCCTGCTGCTCATGCGGTAGTAACGACGGCAAAGTCGTGTTCGACATGTCTGCACAATATAAAGATTCTGACAGAGCAGCGATTCCTGATGGCGCAGACCTTGGACTTGGTTGTGGAACACCCGCCGCTTATGCAGATTTAGTAGAAGGAATGACTGTTCTGGATTTAGGATCAGGCGCCGGCATCGATTGCTTTGTTGCATCGAAACATGTTGGCAGCACCGGTAAAGTAATCGGTGTAGATATGACTGAAGAGATGCTTAGCAAAGCAAACGAGAACAAGAAAAAAATAAATGCGGCAAATGTAGAATTCCGTTTCGGAGAAATTGAGACTCTCCCTGTTGATACCAATTCAGTCGATAGAGTCATCAGTAATTGTGTTATCAATCTTGTGCCGGATAAACAAAAAGCGTTCAGCGAAATTTACCGCGTGTTGAAGCTAAATGGAAAATTTACTGTCTCAGATATTGTTGTCGATGGTGTAATTTCAGAAAAAGAGAGGCAAGATGCAGCACTCTGGGCGGGTTGTGTAAGCGGTGCGCTGAGCCGGAATGAATACATCGGTATCATCGATAAGGTGGGCTTCAATAACATCAATATTGTTTCTGAAAAAAAATACGACTACAAACTCGAATCGGGTGGTGGACTTTACTCGTTCACCGTAACAGGAACAAAATAATTGGCTCATCAAAAAAAAATAACTTCTCTCTCTGACTTGGACCAACTCTTACCGGAGTCTGAACGAAATAAACTTCCTGTTTTAAATATTCCTACGAAACATAAGCATGATGGTAAAGGTAAGACTGTCCATGTTTTGCTGGAAAAGAAAGGAAGAAAAGGAAAAATAGTAACGATAGTTTCGGGTTTACAACACAATCCAACCACTATGGAAGAAATTGCCCGTATATTAAAGCAGTATTGCGGAGCTGGCGGCACTGTGAAAGAGGGGAATATCGAAATTCAAGGCGATAATAGATTACGTGTAACAGAAAAACTAAGGGAAATTAATTACAATCCCTGAAGATTTGTTAAAAACACATAATTTTTGTAATTTAACTCGGCAAAATATGTGTGAATTCTCGGATTACACAAAGCTGATAGTTAATAGTTAATAGTTAATTGTAAGTTGAGAATCCCGCCAAAGGCGGGACTCAAACAAATATGCGCCCGTAGCTCAGCTGGATAGAGCGACAGCCTCCGAAGCTGTAGGCCGCGCGTTCGAATCGCGCCGGGCGTACTTCCAATCCAACTGGACTTATCGATCCCGCAAAGCGGGAGAAGATAAGTACAAAGTCGGATTGAGAATCCCGCTTTCTCCGCCTTTGGCGGGAAAAGCGGGATAAGAAATAATTATTAAATCAAAAATCAAACATTTTCAACTAAACATAAAGGTATTCAATCAAATGCTTCGTCCTAAAAAGAAACTCTCAAAAAAAGAAATGAAAATCGACCCTCTCCTTACAACTTATTCTAACGTTCTTAACTTCTACGAGAATAATAAAAAATATATTTCTTATGCTTTTACAGGTCTGGTAGTAGCGGTAATCGCTATTGTCTTCTATTTAAATAACCGGGCGGCAAACAACGAACTTGCCTCAATTCAATTAGGAAAAATATTCCAATTCTACGACCAAAATAATTATCATGTTGCAATTGATGGACAACCCGAAAAAGGTTTGAACGGTTTGAAAAAAATTGTAGATGAATACGGAGGGACAAAATCAGGAGAAATGGCAAGATTTTATTTAGCTAACGCATATTATGAAATTGGTGAGACCGATAAAGCTCTCGCAGAATATGAAGATGTAAGTTTTTCTGACAATCTTTTGCAGGCTTCGGTTTATGCAGGGATAGCCGGTTGTTACGAACGTAAAAGCGATAATTTACAGGCAGCAAAGTATTATGAAAAAGCAGCTAACAAAGTCTCGGACAACGTTCTGACACCTGAATACCTCAGCTTAGCTGGAATAAATTACGGAAACGGCGGCAGAAAAGAAAATGCAGTAAATATTTTTAAAAGGATCAAAAAAGAATTCAAAGAGAGCAATGTTGCTCGTGATGCCGATAGGCATATTGCAGAATATTCCAATTAATACTTTTTGATTTTTAAACAACCCACCCTGAAATACTACGGGTGGGTTTTTCATTTATGAAATTATTTCCAGATAAAAATATCTCGAGAGAGATAATGAGCATTGCCCTTCCTGTTGTGGGAGGATTAGCCACACAGATGTTACTTTCGTTGGTCGATACGGCAATGGTAGGGCGACTCGAAAATTCGAAAGTAGCATTAGCTGCTCTTGGGTTGGCTTTTTTAGCTTCCTGGGCAATTACAAGTTTATTTTCGAGTCTGAGTACGGGAACACATGTTCTGGTAGCTCGCCGGCAGGGAGAAGGTAATCTGCATGGTGTGAGCGAAGCTTTGAATAATTCTTTACTACTTTCAATTATCCTTGGAATAGTGTTTGCCATTATTGGCTATTTATTTTCCTTCGAAATTATGGATTTCTTTTCTAAAGATAAGGCAGTAGCTGCTGAGGGGGCTGGCTATATGGCTTTCCGGTTTTTAGGGTTGCCTTTTTTTCTAATGATTGTATCTTACAGAGGGTTCTTTTACGGTATCGGGCATTCGAAAGTTATTTTACATTCTGCAATAGTTGTGATGGTTCTGCATATCACCACAAACTTTCTTTTGATTTTTGGGAATCTCGGTTTTCCAAAAATGGGTTTAGCCGGTGCCGGCGTATCTTCATTCATCAGTCTTGTCTTCGGGTGGTTGGTTCTTGTGTTTGTAACTTTTATGAAGGAATATCGAATAACGTACAGCTATTACAAGCATATTCATCTATCGAAGGAAACTATCAAGCAAATTTTAAAAATATCAATACCTGTATCTTTACAAAATGTATTAATACTTTTAGGTTTTTTGATATTTGTAGCTGTAACCGGAATTATTGGAACCGCTGAACAAGCTGCGAGTCAAGTTGTAATTAGCACCCTCTTTATTTCATTCATACCTTGCTTCGGGTTGGGTGCGGCTGCACAAACTCTTGTTGGTCAATCTTTGGGACGCGGCAATCCACTGCGTGCGCAAATCTACGGCTTTCAAACTGCAAGGATTGGTACATACTTTACGCTCGTTATTGGTTTTATATTTATTGTTTTCCCGGAATCTGTTTTATCGGTTTTCACAACAAACGCCGAAGTCATTAACCTCGCAGTACCCCTTTTGCAGATTGCCGGTTTATCTCAATTATTTTATGGCGGTGGTATAATCTTAGCTAACTCGCTTCAAGCAGCAGGAGCTACAGTTTATGTAATGTGGGTCGAAGTCTTCACTCACTGGGTTTTGTTTTTACCTCTCACTTATATATTCGGAGTTATATTGCAAGGTGGAATTATTGGCGCTTGGTGGGCTCTTCCAGTTTACGTCATTATGTTTTTAGCTTTGAATTATTTTAAATTTCGGTCTAAAACTTGGATGAAAATTAAAATTTAGGAATGAATATAAAGTTAATACAACGGTTTGGCAAAATATTTTACTTGATTACCGGTTTTACGTTGTTCCTGATCGGGTTAATTTTAGATGTAATAGGTAAAAACGTCGGACCTGTATTTGCCCAAGTCGATTTAATAAAAATCGGTGCGTTCGTTGCTTTTTATCTTTTTATACAATCATATTGGAAAAGGGAATCGATTCCGTTAAAAAGATTAACAGCAATTCTTATACTCGGCACCGTAGTTTTGGGAATATCTTTACTTCTAGCAGTTGCAATCGGAACTGAATTCGAATTTAAAGGTTCATCTCTCATTCCAAACAATTACTCAACAATTTTTATATCTAATGCGTTGGCTGTAATAATTGGCGTCGCAGCAATTATCTTCATATTACTCTTAAAAGATATACTTGTGTATAAACCGAGAAGATATACAAAACGTAACTTCTTAATTTTGGTAATCGGACTTTTAGCTGCAACTTTTTCTGCAATTAGTTTAAATCCATACGAATCACGTTTGATAACTACAATACTCTTCGGAATATTTGTCGTTCTCATCCTCATCAATTCGTTTCGAATGCCTTGGATTGTTTTTTTGAAGAAACGCGAAAAGGTGTTGACTATTGTTTTCACTTTTTCAATACTCGTAATACTTACGGCTCTGAGTATTATTTTTCAGGATAATTCATCAGCCGGAAAATCTATTTTATACTTTTCCCATTCTCTAAAATATTTTGTAGATGGGACATTCCTTTTTGTTCTCTTATATTCTTTGATAGCATTTTTGAGTACGATTTTTCATCTACCGACATCGGATACATTTGACAGAAAGATGAGCGAAGTTGCATCGCTGCATAACTTGAGTAAACTTGTAACTCAGGTTTTGGACTTTAACGAACTGGTGGATTCGGTAACCGGTATGACGCTGCAAGTATGCGAAGCAAAAAGTTCGTGGCTCGAAATTATTCAACCTGCTGAAAAATTAAAAAACTTAAAACCTGAACAGTCCGGTATTTATGTAGCGGCTCAAAAAAATATATCAGTACTCGATATAAATCATATCAACCTCTCATCTTCGTTTACGTTACGTTCGTCGGTTATCAACGATCGAAAACCTGTGATGATTGATGATTTCAAAAACGACAGCAGGACTGAGCAGTTGAGCAATTTGGGAAGTAAAATCGGATCTATCCTTGCAGTACCTCTGATCGCTCGGAATGAACTTGTCGGGATATTGTATGCGACAAAGGAAACGGAATATGGATTTGACCGTGAAGATTTGGAAGTCATATCGGCTTTTGCCGATCAAGCTGCTGTGGCGGTTGATAATTCAAGATTGATCGAAAAATCGTTTGAGCGCGAACGTCTGATGCGTGAGATGAATTTAGCACAAGAGATGCAAAAGAAATTGTTGCCACAAAGCATACCAAATATTGAACATATCGAGCTTGAAGCTTTCTCGTCTCCGGCGTTCGAAGTAGGCGGCGATTATTATGATTTTATGATGATTGATGATAAACGTTTAGCGATTGTTATCGGCGATGTTTCGGGCAAAGGTGTTTCGGCGGCTTTTTATATGGCTGAAATGAAGGGTGTCTTTCAATCGCTGTGTAAAATATATCCTTCACCAAAAGATTTTCTTATAAACGCTAATCAAGCAATATCTTCGAGTATTGATAAACGGTCGTTCATCAGTTTGATATATGCAGTTTTAGATATTGAGACCGGAGTTGTTACCAGTGCGAGGGCGGGACATTGCCCGTTTATTTTGGCGAAGGAATCTGACGTCAGTTTTATCCGCCCGAACGGGATTGGTTTAGGGATGGGGAATTCAGAGCTTTTTGCAAAGTATATCCAAGAAAGCCAAACTCAATTGAAGTCAGGTGATGCTGTGATTTTTTTCACTGACGGGATTACCGTAGCACACACAAAAGACGGGGACGAATTTGGCTACTCACGTTTGCTTGAAGCAATAAAAAACAATCGGAACAATTCTGCAATAGATATCAGAGATGCAATAATTTTATCGGTAAATAAATATATGCAGAACCAACCACCGCATGATGATATTACATTGATCATTCTAAAATGGCTGCGTAATTAAAATAAAGGAAATATAAATGACTAATTTTAAAATTAATTTTCGTGAAAGTTCAAATATCCAAATTATTGATTTGAAAGGATATCTTGATGCTCATACCGCACCTGACTTTGAAAATGCAATTCAAAAAATAATTAATAATAAGCAATACAATATCATTGTGAACTGTAAAAACTTATCCTACATCAGCAGCGCAGGTTTAGGTGTGTTTATGGCATACATTGAAGAAGTCAGGAAAAACAAGGGTGATATTAAAATTACGAATATGTCTTCCAAAATTTATAACGTGTTCGATATTCTTGGTTTTCCACTGTTGTATGAAATTATGAACACTGAAGAAGACGCACTCAAAAAATTTACAAAAAGTATTTAGATGGATATTGTTAAGAGTAAATCTTTCCCGAATGAAATTATAGTTGAAAGCACAACAGCCAATTTGGTTGTTGTTCGTAAGTTTGTTACTGAAGCAGCTTTAAGGTCGGGAATCGACGAAGATACTACAAACAGGATAGTTTTGGCAGTCGATGAAGCGTGCACGAATATCATCCGCCACGCATATAAAAATATAAGCAGCAATCCCATAGAAGTATGTATTAATCAAAATAAAAATAAGTTCGAGGTGGTAATTACCGATTACGGTAAACCGTTCGATCCCAATTCAGTCAAAAAACCTGATATTAAAGATAATCTTAAAAATTATAAGAAGGGAGGGCTTGGTATGTTTTTAATGCGTTCTCTTGTGGATGAGGTTGATTTTCGAAGAGATGAGGGGCAGAAAAATGTGGTTCGTTTGATTAAATATTTTAACTGATATGCTTAATCATAAAAAAGAAAATCGAGCAGACTCGGTTACAAGATTCGATGTAAATTCGCTTTTTGAATTTAGTAAAGTTGTAAATTCAGATGTTTCGCTGCAATTTATATTAAATCATTTTATACTCACAGCGATGGGGAAACTGCTGTGTATAAGAGGAATAGTTTTTTTAAAAATAGAGGAACAAACTTTTCACACCGAAACTGTGAGGGGATTCATACTTGATGAAGAGAAGAAAAATATTGTAATTACACAAAAGCTTAAGTCGATTATTTATATAAATTCGATAAAGAAAAAAAATGAAAAGTGGGTTACAATATTAAATAAAAACGAAATCCAGGTTCTTATTCCTTTAATATTTAAAAATGATGTTTTAGGAGCGTTAGGAATTACAAAATTATCACGAAAGAAATTAACAAACGAAGAAGAAACGTACATCAAATCACTCTCGAACATTGCCGCAGCGGCTATAGCACAAAAGCTTAGTGTCGATAAATTAATCAATGTAAACAGGGAGCTTGATAAACAAATCCACCAAGCTACTACACTCTTTGATTTGGGGAAAGAGTTTTCATCTATACTTAATCGCGAACGTGTAATAAAATTGTTCTCTCTCTCGTTGATGGGACAAATTGGTGTGCGCCAATTTGCGATTTGTTTGAAAGAGGGGAATGAAATGAAAATTGTTTCTTCGCGATTTCACGATTCGATTGATGCTTCGGTAATATGCAATCTTTCCGGGTTTGAAAACCCCTCGCTGGTCTCGGAAATCGTTGCAACAAAAAAACTTAAAAAAGAATTAAAGGAAATTGGCATCAGTGCTATTATTCCGATGAAGATGCAAGATGAAGTAAAAGGGGTTTTAGCAGTAGGCGAAAGAATAGCAGGAATACCTTACACACAAACCGATCTCGAATATATATATTCGATTGGAAACTTGTTGTTGATTTCACTTGAGAACTCGCGTCTTTTTCAAGAAGCGGTAGAAAAACAAAAAATAGAAGACGATTTGTTGATCGCACGTGAAATACAAAGAGGGATGCTTCCGAAAATATTACCGAAATATGCAGGGTACGATTTAGATGCGGCAAATATTTCTTCAAAACATGTTGGCGGCGATTATTATGACGTTATCAATCTTGACGATGATAATTTTATTATTGCGATTGCAGATGTATCAGGAAAAGGAACGCCCGCTTCACTTTTAATGGCTAATTTGCAAGCGATGATTCGTGCATTAGTTCCACTCAAACTATCCCTTTCTGAATTGACCAAACGTGTAAACGATTTGATATGTGAAAGTACCGGGAACGATCGCTTCATTACATTATTTTTGGCAAGTGTTGATAAAAAAAATAAATCGTTAACTTATGTAAACGCAGGACACAATCTACCTTTTGTTCTAAGGAAAGATGACAAGATTATGCGTTTAGAAAAAGGCGGACTTCTGCTAGGTGTGATGAAATCAACTACTTACGAAGAGGGGATAGTGCAACTTGTTGCCGGAGATGTTTTGGTGTTATTCACCGATGGGGTTAGCGAAGCAATGAACCCCGATGGGATTGAGTTTGGAGAAGAAAGATTGTTGGAAATCATCAAATCGAGAAAAAATGAATCTGCCGAAACGATTAAAGAACAGATTATTTCAGAAGTTCAAAAATACAGCGGCGATTATCAATCGGATGATATAACTTTGTTAGTTTTAAAAGTTAGTTAATGAGATAGGTGTTCTTTGAATTTAATTTTACATTGAATATATTTAATGGTATGAAAACACTAAACGAAATAATTACGATATTAAAAACTAATGAACTTTATCTAAAGCAAAAGTATAAAATTAAAAATATAGGTCTATTTGGATCGGTGTGTCGTGGTGATGCAACCGATGATAGCGATATTGATATTTTAGCAGAATTTGAAGAGCCTATCGGGTTAGAATTTGTAGACTTAGCTTTAGAACTTGAAAAGTTATTAAACAATAAAGTTGATCTGGTCTCTAAGAAAGGGATTAAATCTAGTTATTTAAGATATGTACTGGAAGATTTAGTATATGTCTAAGAGAGAATACCGGCTTTCTTTACAAGATATTGTCGAAGCCATCAATGATGGATGACAAGACAATAGATGCTGTCATTAGAAATTTTGAAATCATAGGTGAAGCTGCCAATCAAGTACCTGAATCAATACAGGAGAAGTATCCGGAAATTGAATGGTATAAAATAATCGGATTGAGAAACAGAATCATTCACGAATATTTTGGCGTCGATACAGAGATATTATGGAAAATTATAGAAAAAGATCTCGAAAAACTTAAGCAAGATATAAACAATATTTTAGATTGAAAGATATGAATATATGCAACGCGAGGATGCTTTAAACTTAATGCACGAATACACGAAGAACGATGCACTGCGTAAACACATGTATGCAGTCGAAGCTGCGATGCGGGCTTATGCTCGTAAGTTCGGCGAAGATGAAGAATTGTGGGGAGTTGTTGGATTACTTCACGACTTCGATTATGAAATGTATCCGAATATACCCGACCACCCGTTTAAGGGTTCGGCAATTTTGAAAGAAAAGGGAGTATCTGAAGAAATTCGCACAGCAATTCTCGGGCATGCATCATTCACAAATGTTCCACGCGAAACGTTGATGGCTAAAACTCTTTTCGCTGTGGATGAATTATGTGGCTTTATTTCAGCCTGCGCCCTCGTTCGTCCTAATAAGATATCCGACCTTGAAGCGTCATCTGTGAAAAAGAAAATGAAAGATAAGGCATTTGCAAAGAATGTGAATAGAGATGAAATTATTCAGGGAGCGACGGAATTAAATATTGAATTGACTGAACACATTAATTTTACAATTGAAGCGATGCGATCAATGGCTTCGAATTTAGGTTTATAAAATATGATTGAAAGAATACTAGAACCCGAAGTAATGGATACAATGGAGGATGCACTCGAGTACGATGCAATGGATTTTACTGAAGTCAACACTTCATTCGCTGAACGTGCTGTCGAATTGCTTCCAGCCGAAGGATTAATTTTAGATTTAGGAACAGGGAGTGCGCGGATTCCGATTCTAATTTTACAACGAAATCCTAAATTAAAAATCATAGCTGTCGATCTTTCTGAAAATATGTTGAAAGTCGGGAAGTTGAATGTTGAAAAATATAATTATTCATCGAACATAAAATTGGAGATTGTGGATGCAAAAAAATTGCCCTATCCCGATAACTATTTCGATGCGGTAATCTCAAACAGTCTTTTACATCATATACCTGATCCTCTTCCCGTCTTAAAAGAGATCAACAGAGTTTCAAAAAGCAAATCTGGTATGTTGATACGCGACTTGATTCGCCCTGAATCATTATCCATAGTAGAAGATCTTGTTCAACAGTATGCAGCCGATTGCGACGACCATCAGAAAAAATTATTTCGCGATTCTCTGATTGCTGCTTTTACAATTGATGAGATAAAAATTTTAGTAGAACAATCAGGCATAAAAGATTCAATTGTTATTCAAACTTCCGATCGGCATTGGTCGATTGAAAAAGTGTTTAATTTGTAAAACAGGGTGGTATCGAAAAATTCAACACATTTTCAACAATGGAATAATAGCATCCCTTTTTTTTTAGTTTTTGTAAAATTTTGCATTTTCTTGCAAAATTTATGAAAAAATTGCCTAATTTCCCCATTTTTTGTCTGGCATCATAATTGGATTTATTTCATCGGATTTACATTTATCAATAGTTATCCAGTTCTTACACGATAAGCGGCTAACTGCCGCATCAGTCCACAAAAATTAATTTTCCTTGCAAGGGGACTTATATTTTTTATATGGCTGTTGATTTGTGTGTAGAAGAATACAAGATGATTTGTACTCACGGACGTATCCTTCCATGCGGCTATCGCATCAACAACCCACTTCTTTTTTTATTCCCATTGTACCTCCGGTTTTTGTGGAAAAATTTGTAAAATTTTTACCATGCAAAAAAATAAAATTATTATTATCGGTTTAGGTAACGAATTTATCAGCGACGATGGAGTTGGTATATTTGTTCTACGAGATTTAAAAAGCAAATTACTATCATCCCTTAACGATAACCATAATTTTGTCTTTGAAGAATTATCAGTTGGTGGGTTGGGTCTTCTCGATTACATCAGTGGTTTCAGTAAATGTTTAATTGTTGATACAATCTTAACTCGAACTCAACCACCCGGAACTATTTATCGTTTTAAACAAAATTCATCTGATGAATTAGTAAAAATAAAATCTTCGCATCAAATTAATTTACCACAAGTTATTGGCTTGGCTAAGTTGTTAAAAATTGATGTTCCTGATGAGATGATAATTTATGGTATCGAAGGCGAAGATATAACGACTTTTAAAATTGGCTGTACGGAAAAAGTTCAAGAAGCGATACCAAGGTTAGTGAATATGATTTATAAAGATGTAATAAAACTATATAAGGAGAATTCATGGAACAAATTAAACATCATGGATTGATGAGTAGAAAAGAAGTCGAACTCAGAAAAGCATTTTTGGAACAAGTCCATATTATACCGGCGGGAGAGAGAATAAATCGGTGTATCCAGTGTGGCACGTGCACAGGGTCGTGTCCTGTTAGTTACGCGATGGATATTTCACCCCGTGAGTTGATAGCCCTTTTCCGTGCCGGCGAAATGGAGATGATAATGAAAAGCCGCACAATCTGGATTTGCGCATCATGCTATGCTTGCACTACACGCTGTCCTTCAGGCATCAAAATCACCGACATAATTTACGCATTGAAACGAACAGCTATGGAGAAGAAATATCAATCGCAACAAGCACAACAAGTTCAAATATTAGCCAATTTATTTATTCAAAACTTAATGAGTTACGGCAGGCTTCACGAGGGAACATTGATCCGAAAATATTACATGAAAACTAATATCAAAAAACTTTTTGGATTGATACCATTGGGAAGGAAGATGTTTCAGAAAAAACGTATTGCGATACTTCCGAAAAAAATTAAAGCATACGCTTCGCTTTCCCGTATCATCAAGAAAGCTCAGGAAATTGAAATGCGGGAAGAACCTGCTTTACTTGGATACGAACCCGATTATGTAGGTTATAAAGCTCTCGGCGAATTAAAATTAGAACCAAGGAAAGGAGAGTAACAATGAAATACGCATATTATCCCGGATGCAGTCTTGAAAAAACTCAACGCGGCTACGATGAATCGGTAAGAGAAGTATTCGAAGCTCTTGGACAAGAATTGATCGAAATAGACGACTGGAATTGCTGCGGTGCCACGATTTATATGTCGGTAAAAGAGACTGTTTCGCTTGCGGTATCATCACGGAATTTAGCTTTAGCAGAAAAGATGGGATTAGATATAATAGCACCTTGCAGTTCGTGTTTCACCGTCCTTGCAAAGACTAACCGCATTTTAAATCAAGTTCCTGAAATGCACAAGGACGTTAACGAAGCATTAACCGAAGGGGGTTTGAGTTATAAAGGAAAAACTAAAGTACGCCATCCTGTTGATATTTTGATGAATGATGTAGGAATTGAAACTATCCTGCATAATTCGAAGAAAAGTTTAAACGGTTTGAAAGTAGCCCCATACTACGGCTGCCAAATCGTCCGTCCTGAAAAAGGTTTTGATGATCGTGAGAATCCGATTTTACTCGACCGGATGTTCAACAAATGCGGAGCAGATGTTGTTCCTTTCCCAATGAAAGTCCGTTGCTGCGGCGGTATGCTGATGACGACATTTGAAGATACTGCATTAAAATTAAATATGGAACTGTTGCAATGTGCAGATAATAACGGTGCCGACGTTATCGTAACAACTTGTCCGCTCTGTCATTTCAACTTGGAAGCTTACCAGGATAAGATAAACGAAAAGTATCAAACAAAATATAACATACCAATTCTTTACTTTACGCAACTGTTGGGAATTGTATTGGGATTACCCGAAAAGAAATTAGGTATCGATTCATCATTCATTCCAATGTGTAAAAAAATTACAGATTTGATGGAGGTGCAATATGTATAAAGAAACAACCGAAGGTAACGGACAGGTGAAAATCGGCGTTTATATTTGCCACTGCGGAGTAAACATAGCCGCGACTGTAAACGTAGCTGAGGTAACTGAGTATATTTCTAAGCAGCCCAATGTAATAATCGCACGCGATTATAAGTTTATGTGTTCAGATCCGGGGCAAGATTTGATCAAAAATGATATTAAAAATTTAGGCATTAATAGAGTCGTTGTTGCGGCTTGCTCTCCTTTGATGCATGAGCTTACGTTCAGGATTGCCGCCGAGACCGCCGGTCTCAACCGTTACCTCGTTCAAATAGCAAACATCCGTGAGCACTGTTCGTGGGTTCACGACAACCGTGAAGCTGCGACTGAAAAAGCCAAAGCATTAGTCAACGCTGCAGTCAGGCGGGTAGCTCTGCATAAAGAACTGCAAATTACAAAACAGCCGGTAAATAAAAATACACTTATCGTCGGTGGCGGAATTGCCGGCATTCAAGCTGCTCTCGAAATTGCTAATGCCGGTTATCACGTTTATCTTGTTGAGCGTGAACCAACCATCGGCGGCAAAATGGGGCAGTTCGATAAAACATTTCCAACATTAGATTGTGCTGCATGTATTCTTACACCTAAAATGGTTTCTGTTGGTCATCGTAAAGATATAACACTACATACATATTCTGAAGTCGAGAGTGTTTCAGGTTACATCGGCAGTTTCAAAGTAAAAGTGCGTAAAAAAGCGAGATACGTTGATCCCGAAAAATGCACCGGCTGCGGTCAATGCTGGAGTAATTGTCCGGCTACACGAATACCGTCAGGCAGGTCAATCGTAATTGGCGATAAATTGGTAAATGAGATTTCAACCAAACCAAAGGATTGGTTCTGATGACTTTAAATGAGATTTCTAAATTGTTAAGTTGTGAAGTATTTTGTGGCGAAGACCAGTTGAATATGGACATCGAATTCGGCTGTGCTTCCGATTTGATGAGCGACGTTTTAGCGTTTTCAAGGTCGGGCGCTATATTACTTACAGGTTTGGTTAATACTCAAACTATCCATACAGCATTTATTGCTGAAATAAATGCTGTTGTATTCGTGCGCCGGAAAAAACCGGATAAAGACATAGTAGCCCTTGCTCGTGAAAAACATATTCCATTATTGGGGACGCCTTATTCGTTGTATGAAGCTTCCGGAATTCTTTATAAAACCGGTTTAATCTCCACGATGGAATGTATATCGGTAAAAAATGAGAATGGATAAATCATATTCACAGTCATTTGAAATTACAGGCAATAATTTTTTTGATGCCGGAAAAGCTGCAACTGAAGTAAAAATGATACTGAAGCAAATAGGAATAAATTCAGATATCATCCGCCGGGTTGCAATCGCTTCCTATGAAGCCGAGATGAATGTTGTAATGTATGCTAAGCGTGCATCTATGACTATCGAAATTTCGCAAGAGAAGATAAAAATTGTCGTTGATGATGAAGGACCGGGTATACAGAATATCGAGCTTGCTATGAAAGAAGGTTACTCGACGGCGACGACAGAGATGCGCGAAATGGGTTTCGGTGCCGGTATGGGTTTGCCGAACATAAAAAGAAATGCCGACCATCTTAAGATAGAATCGGAGGTCGGAAAAGGAACGAAAGTTGAGTTTGTGATTGAGTTGAAAGAGTCCGCCAGAGGCGGAAGCAAAGAGCGATGAGCAATGAGCGTAGAGAAATGACGAACAATGAACGACAAATAACGAATTATGCAAGACGATTTCAGATCAATAAAAATTGAAAAAGATAAATGCCAGGGCAGAATGGCTTGCTTACGGGTTTGTCCCACACAGGCTATACGTGTGCGTCATAAAAAGGCAACTATCTTAAAAGACCGTTGTATAGATTGCGGCGAGTGCGTGCGTGCCTGTCCGAACAAGGCAATCCTCCCGCAGACAAGTTCGTTTAGCGATTTTTCAAAATTTAAATACACGGTTGCAATACCATCGCCCGACCTTTACTATCAGTTTGGCAAGGATGTTCTGCCGTCAACGATTTTAGCCGGACTTAAAAAAATCGGTTTCGACGATGCTCACGATGTTGCGTGTCCGTCCGAAGCTGTGAGTATCGCATTGCAAGAGCTACTTGATTCAAATAATCTTCCACGACCGTTAATTTCACCATTCTGTCCGGCAATCGTGCGTTTAATTCAGGTCAGGTATCCGAATTTATTAGACAATCTTGTTCCGATTGAATCGCCGATGGAAATTGCGGCACGCGAAGCAAAACGTGAGAAGATGGAAGAACTCGGTTTAAAAGAAAATGAAATTGGCACGATATACTTAACTCCCTGTCCAGCGAAGACTGTAGCGATAAGAAATCCGCCTCGGAAAAAGCACTCATTTATCGACGGAGCGATTCCGATTTCAGAAATTTATCCGACATTGCTGCAAGCTTTAACGCATATAACTCCAGAAAGCGAGCAAGAAAAACAAGTCCGTGGTATCGGCTTAGGTTGGCCCATAGTTGGGGGACAAGCTTCGTCGCTAAAAAGAGAAGATTGCTTGGCTATTGCCGGACTTAATGACGTGATAAGAATTTTTGAAGAAATTGAAAACGGCAAGCTCAAAGACATTCGGTACATAGAATGCCATACCTGTCCGACGGCATGTGTCGGCGGTTCCTTGAATGTCGAAAACCCTTATATCGCACGGGGTAAAGTTCTTCGTCTGTTGGAAAAATACGGTTCTAAACCGTGTCAACCGCGTGAAAAAATTAGAGAGTTGTATCAAAAAAAATATTTCTCATTACCGGGAAAAATACCTGCAAGTCCCGCCGAGCCGTTGGACGACGACATACAGGTTGCCATAAATAAAATGAAGAGGAAGCAGGAAGTTTATGACTTGCTTCCTAAGATAGATTGCGGTGCTTGCGGTGCACCAACTTGTATGACTTTTGCTGAGGATGTTGTAAAAGGAAACGCCGCAGCCGACGATTGTGTGTTTGTAGCTATTAAAAAGTTTGAATCAATCTCTAGCGATTTGCTTGAGACTATACTTAAACATAGTAGAAAAGTTCGACATAACGAAAATTTGAGCTGAATATGAAACTAAAAGAATTAAAAGAAAAACTAAATCTATCCGTTCGATGTGCGGAAGATAAACTTATCCAAGAAATAACCGGCGGTTATGTAAGCGACTTGCTGAGCGATGTAATTGCAAACGCCCAAAAGGGTGATGTGTGGGTTACTATGCAAGTTCACGTAAATATTGTTGCGGTTGCGGTTTTGAAAGAAGTAGCCGCCATCGTGTTGGTGCAAGGCAGAGAGCCGAACGAAGACACCCTCAAGAAAGCTAAGGAAGAAAATATACCGATTTTGGTAAGTAAACTCCCGGCTTTTCAACTGGTGGGCAAGTTATACGAGTCTGGAATTGGTAAGACATAGAAATGTTAAAAACGTTTAAGGCCGATTTGCATATACACACGTGCTTATCGCCTTGCGGTGATTTAAAAATGACGCCGCAAAAAATCATAAATCAAGTTCTTGAAAATAATTTAGACATAATCGCAATCTGCGACCATAATACGGCTGAAAATGTTCCGGCTTTAATCAATGCGGCAAAAGATAAAAATGTTGTAGTATTGCCCGGAATGGAAATATGCACTCGAGAAGAAATTCACGTTTTGGCGCTCTTTGAAAATCTTGAATTAGTGTTTGAGATGCAAGCAAAAGTCTATGAAAAACTTCACGGCAAAAATAACCCGGATGTATTCGGTTTACAGGTTATCGGAAACGAGTTTGATGAAGTGCTTGGTTTCAACGATAAACTGCTCATCGGTGCAGTTGACTTATCCGTTGAAGAAATTGTGAACAGAGTACACAAACTTGGCGGTTTAGCAATTGCATCGCACATCGACAGAGAAAGTTACAGCGTTATCAGTCAGCTAGGGTTTATACCAAACTCATTGGAATTCGATGCACTGGAAATATCTCCAAGTATAAGCTGTGAAGATGCAAGAAAAAAGTTTCCTGTATATCAAAATTACACGTTCATTCAAAATTCAGATGCACATTTTCTAAACGATATTGGCAAAGCTTCAACAAGTTTATTATTAGCTGAAGCAACTTTCGATGAAATTAAAAAAGCCTTAAAGGATGAAGATAAAAGGAAAATCCAAAATCCGAAATCTAAAATCTAAAATCTAATTTGGAAGATTTATCCTTACATATACTCGATATTGCTGAAAACTCAATCAATGCCGGTGCGAAGAATATTGAAATAGCAATTATTGAAGATTCATCGAAAGATTTATTAACCATCGAGATTAAAGATGACGGCAAAGGAATGGATGCTGATACTATAGCAAATGTAACAAATCCGTTCTTTACAACACGCACCACCAGACGAGTAGGTTTGGGTTTAGCGTTTTTAGAAGAAGCGGCTAACTCGACCGGTGGTAAGTTAAGAGTTGAATCAGAATTGACAACAGGAACGAAGGTTATTGCAGAGTTTCAACTCAGCCATATTGATAGAAAACCGGTTGGAAATATTGCAGATACAATTGTGATGATTTTAGCAGGAAATCCTGAAATAAATCTGAGATATTATCAGGAAAACAATGCGTCAAAATTTTTGTTCGATACAAATGATGTTAAGAAAATAACTAATGAAATTAAAATAAACTCAATAGAGATATTGAAATTTATCAGGCAGTATTTAGAAGAAAATGTTAATAAAATTAATAAATAAAAATTCAAGGAGATTTCTATGGAATATAATGCAGCAGAAGTAGCACGAGAAATTTCAAATCGCTGGGGAAACTTACCCGAGAATATCATTGAGATGATGCACGATGTTCAAACTAAACTTAATTATCTGCCGAAAGATGTATTATATGAGGTTTCGCACGTGGCGAGCGTTCCAATCAGTAAAATATATAACATCGCGACATTTTATAATGCTTTCAGTTTAAAACCAAAAGGCAAGTATAGAATTTGTGTCTGTTTGGGAACTCCTTGCCATGCATTAGGCGCTCCGCGTGTTATAAATGCCCTTGAGCGAGAATTGGGTATCAAATGCGGTGAGACAACAAAAGATATGAAGTATAGTCTCGAAATTACCGGTTGCGTTGGAACATGCGGCTTGGCTCCGGTAATAGTGATAAATGAAGATTTGTTCGGACCTATACCGGTTTCTGGAGTTTCGAAATTATTAAAAAAATATGAAAAATAATAGCGAGGTGAAGCAATGACAAAATTAAAAATCGAAGATCTAGATAAAATCGCAGAAGACGTTCGCCGGAAGATGACCATTCGCGAGGGGGGTGGAAAAGTAAAGATAACTGTGCATATGGGGACATGCGGAATTGCCGCCGGTGCACGAACTGTAATGAGTGCATTCTTAAATGAAATAGATATTCATAATATTAAAGATGTAATCATTACTACTTCGGGATGTGCGGGCTTGTGCAGCAAAGAACCGATGGCTACAGTGGAGTACGGTGAACAAGCACCCGTAAAATATATCGAACTCAATGAAACCAAAGTGAAAAAGATATTTGACGATCATGTTCTAAAAGGAAAATTTGTTCAAGAATATGCTTTGGCGATAGGCAGCGAACGAATACAATAATTCTCAAAAATAAAAGGAAAATCGAGATGAAAAATTATCGATTACAATTAATGGTTTGTGCTGGAACCGGTTGCGTTTCTAATCACTCGTTTGAAATTAAAGATGCATTAGAGAATGCAATCGGCAAACACAACTTGCAAAATGAAGCTCAAGTCGTTTTAACCGGTTGCAACGGTTTCTGTGGTGCCGGACCGATATTAGTCGTTCAGCCAGACAATATATTTTATCAATTATTAAAACCTACAGATGTACCGCTGATTGTTGAGGAACATTTAGTTAAAGGCAGACCAGTAAAGAAATTTATGTACACACCCCCCGCCGAAAAAAATCCCATTCCGAAAATGTCGGAAATTCCGTTCTTCGCCGATCAGACATTAATTGCCCTTAGGAACCGTGGAATGATTGACCCGGAAAATATTGATGACTATATTGCACGCGGAGGTTACAAAGCATTAGCTAAAGTTCTGTCTTCAATGACTCCCGATGAAGTTTTACAAGAAATAAAAAATTCAGGCTTGCGGGGCAGAGGTGGCGGAGGTTTTCCAACAGGTGTAAAATGGGAAACCTGCAAACATGCTCATGGCGACGAGAGATATGTTATTTGTAATGCCGATGAAGGCGACCCGGGCGCTTTTATGGATCGGAGTATAATTGAAGGCGACCCGCATTCTGTAATCGAAGGAATGATTATCGGTGCCTATGCAATCGAGAATGTACGTCAAGGTTATATCTATGTTCGTATGGAATATCCACTTGCAATAAAACGTTTTCAAATCGCAATTGAACATGCACGCGAATTTGGCCTGTTGGGCAATAATATATTTGACAAAGGTTTTAACTTCGATATCGAAGTAAGGCGTGGTGCCGGTGCGTTCGTTTGCGGCGAATCAACTGCACTTATGGCTTCAATCGAAGGTAAACCGGGCGAACCACGAGCGAAATATATTCATACCGTCGAAAAAGGATTGTGGGATAAACCTACTTGCTTGAATAATGTTGAAACTTGGGTAAATGTGCCGCAAATAATTCTACGTGGTGCCAAGTGGTTCTCAAGTATCGGTACAGGCGACGTTTCGGTGGATGCTTGGGGAGGTAGCAAAGGTACAAAAGTATTTTCATTAGCAGGAAAGGTGAACAACACCGGTCTCGTAGAAGTACCTATGGGAATTACTCTACGTGATATAATTTATAAAATTGGGGGTGGTATAAAAGATAACAAGAAATTTAAAGCTGTGCAGACTGGAGGACCATCAGGTGGCTTTATTCCCGAAAGCATGCTCGATCTACCTGTTGATTATGAAGAACTCACCAAAGTTGGTTCTATGATGGGTTCGGGTGGTATGGTCGTTACGGATGAAGAAAATTGTATGGTCGATATGGCTAAATATTTTCTGAAATTTACTCAAGAAGAATCATGCGGAAAATGTATTCCATGTCGAGAAGGAACAAAACGGATGTTGGATATTTTAGAAAACATTACAATAGGAAAGGGAACCGAAGACGATTTGGTATTATTAGAGGAATTATCAAATATGATTGTTGAATCATCCTTGTGTGCACTTGGCGGTTCAGCACCTAATCCTGTACTGACAACTTTAAAATATTTCAGAGAAGAATATGAAGTACATGTTAAGGATAAAAAATGTCCGGCTCACATTTGCAGCCAGTTAAATACCTATTCCATTGATGAAAAATTATGTCTTGAAATTGGGCATGGATGTGATGTCTGTAAAAAATACTGTCCTGATGGTGCCATCATCGGAGAGAGAAAGAAAGTTCATTATATCGAAC
Source organism: Bacteroidota bacterium (assembly GCA_030682385.1). Classification (GTDB taxonomy): domain Bacteria; phylum Bacteroidota; class Ignavibacteria; order UBA10030; family BY39; genus JASEGV01. The sequence continues at coordinate 10,405 of JAUXOG010000121.1, read as the reverse complement.
CGGCAAAATGCAGCAAATGCGGCGCCTGTTATGATGTATGTAATTTCAATGCGGTTAAAGTTCAATAAAGCAAAGGAGAAATTATGGTAAACGTAAAAATAGACGGAAAAGAAGTTCAAGTTCCACAAGATACTTCGATACTGAAAGCGGCTGAAAAAGCTGGTATCTGGATTCCCACGATGTGCCATAACAACCTGATTGAACCGTATGGAGTTTGCCGCTTATGCAGTGTTGAAGTTGTTCGCGGTAAACGTAGCCGTGTAGTAACTGCTTGTAATTATCCGGTTCGTGAAGGAATTGTTGTTAATACAAATTCTGAAAAGATTAAATGGATTCGAAAAATTATAATGGAATTGATGCTCTCCCGATGGCCCAATGTAAAAGTTGTAAAGGATATAGCACAACAATTGGGAATCGAAACACCACGATTCGAAAGTTTAGAAAAAGATGAAGCATCCGATGCCTGCATATTATGCGGTATGTGTGTAAATGTCTGTCGCGATCTTGTCGGTGCAAGCATTCTTGGTTTTGTAAACCGGGGAATTAAACGTGAAGTAGTCCTTCCGTTCAATGAACAATCCGATAAATGTATCGTCTGCGGCGCTTGCGCCCAAGTCTGTCCAACAGGTCACATTAAAATGGTTATCGAAGACTACAAAGGAAAGAAACCAGAATTTACACTCGGTCCAAAAACTGCTATTTATGTCCCCTCGATGCAAGCAGTTCCGCGTGTTCCGGTTATTGATACTCAATCTTGTATTCATTTTCAAACCGGAGGTTGTGAAACTTGTGCTAAAGTATGCGAACCGTTGGCAATCAATTATAAAATGGAAGACGAAATTGTTGAAGTGGATGTAGGGCAAATTTTGGTAGTTACCGGTTACGGTATATTCGATGCTACACAAATGGCACAGTATGGTTACGGAAGATACGATAATGTTTACAGCTCACTCGAATTTGAAATGTTGGTAAATTCAACAGGACCGACAGGTGGGAAAGTTGTTATGAAGAACGGTGAAGAACCGCGTGCAGTCGGTATTATTCATTGCATCGGTTCCCGCGATACTAATTACCATCCGTATTGTTCACGTGTCTGTTGCATGTACGCGTTGAAATTTGCTCACCTTGTCCACGATAGAACAGATGCAGCGATATATCAATTTTATATTGATATGCGGGCGTTCGGTAAAGGTTACGAAGAGTTTTATTCTCGCCTTCTCGATGAAGGGATAACGATGATACGCGGTAAAGCAGCAGAGATTGTTGAAGCTCCGCGTTTAAATGGTTCTGATGGTAATTTGTTAATCAGATGCGAAGATACATTAATCGGAAAATTTCGTGAAATTCCTGTCGATATGGTAATTTTATGTAACGCTATGGAACCTCAACGGGACAGCGACACAGTTCGACGATTATTCTCGATTAGCAAAAGCCCGGATGGATTCTTCCTTGAGCGGCATCCTAAACTTGACCCTACTGCAACTACTACCGAGGGCGTATTCATCGCGGGCTGTGCTCAGGGTCCCAAAGATATACCTGATACAGTTGCACAAGCAAGCGCGGCTGCTGCCCGTATTCTTTCGCTTATTTGTAAAGGTGAAGTTGAAATTGATCCAGTAAGAGCAATGGTGCAGGACGACTACTGCAGCGGTTGCAGAATTTGCAATAACCTCTGTCCTTATGGCGCCATTGATTTTATAGTTGATAAAAAACTATCTCACGTCAACGAGGCTCTATGCAAAGGATGCGGAACTTGCGTAGCAGCATGCCCGTCGTCTGCAATGACAGGACATGGATTTACAGATGCTCAAATACTTGCTGAATTAGAAGGACTAATCTCATAAAAGAAATAATAAACATATAACAAGAAATGAATAGTAACAAACAAATAAGATTAAAAAATTAATTGATGCAACATCCCTCGTACATAAAACTGCACAGCTCAGGCGAATTAATCGAACGCATTCGGCAATTGTATAGTTTAATGAAGGAATGTAAACTTTGCCCGCGTAAGTGTTTAGCAAAACGTTTTGAAGGAAATTACGGAGTGTGTCGGTCAACAAACCAACTTTTGGTTTCAAGTCTGTCGGCTCATTACGGCGAAGAGTCGCCTTTGGTTGGATGGAATGGTTCCGGCACTATATTCTTTACAAATTGTAACTTGTGGTGCTTGTATTGTCAAAACTACGACATCAGCCACCTGCGGCACGGCGAAGTAATTACCATAAATCAATTGGCTGAAGCAATGCTTTCTCTGCAGCAGTTGGGATGTCATAACATCAATTTTGTAACACCTACTCATTTTATTCCTCAAATAATCGATGCGGTCGGTATTGCTGTTGATAAAGGTTTGAATATACCGCTCGTTTACAACTGCGGTGGATACGAATCAGTTGAAACTTTGAAGCTTTTGGATGGAATAATCGACATCTATATGCCCGATATAAAATATTCGATTAACCAAAACTCTTATAAATATTCAGGTGCGAAAGATTATTGGGATGTTGTTCAACCCGCAATCATCGAAATGCACAGGCAAATTGGCGACCTGAAGATGAACCCTTTCGGTATTGCTGAAAGAGGTTTGTTAATAAGGCACCTAATCCTTCCTAATGACATAACTGGCTCAAAAAAAGTTTTGGATTTTATTGTTAATAAAGTTTGCGTTGATAGTTATGTGAATATTATGGATCAATATCGTCCGGCATTCAAAGCATACCGGTATCCTGAATTGAGCAGAAATATTACATTAGATGAGTATTACGAAGTTATCAATTATGCTGAATCGATTGGATTGCACCGAGGATTTGGCAAATACGAAAAGTTATTGGAAGTGCATTAAAGAAATATAAATTTGAAAGGTAAATGTTATGTCGTTTGAACCTAAAATTGTTGGTTTTCTCTGTAACTGGTGCTCTTATTCGGGTGCTGATTTAGCCGGAGTTTCGCGCATCAAATCGGCGCCCAACGTCCGTATTATTCGGACAATGTGCAGCGGCAGAGTTGACCCGGCTTTTATTTTGAAATCGTTCCAACTCGGAGCAGATGGGGTGGTGGTAATGGGATGCCATCTCGGCGATTGCCACTATCAGGAAGGCAACTATAAAACTCTAAGGCGAATTCCCTTTTTAAAACGTCTAATCCGCGAATTTGGTATCGACCCGCGCCGTCTCCGCCTTGAATGGGTTTCAGCTTCCGAAGGGGATAGATTCGCCGAAGTTGTAAATGAGATGACAGAGGAAATTAGAAAAATCGGTCCTTTTATTCACTCTGCTACCAAAATCAAAAAGTAAATATTTCAACAAAGGAGATAAATATGGCAAAGCCAAAATTAGCATTATACTGGGCAGCAAGTTGCGGCGGCTGCGAAATAGCTGTTTTAGACCTGCACGAAAAAATATTAGATGTAGCAAATGCCTTCGATATCGTTTTTTGGCCCGTAGCACTTGATTTCAAGTATAGCGATGTCCGGGCAATGGAAGATAAAAGCATCGACATCTGTTTATTCAACGGTGCAATCCGGAATTCCGAAAACGAAGAGATGGCTCACTTGATGAGAGATAAATCAAAATTAGTTGTAGCATTTGGAGCTTGTGCTCACGAAGGTGGAATTCCTGGATTGGCTAATCTCACCACGAAGGATGCAATACTGAAATGGGTCTTCAAAGATTCGCCATCAACTGTAAGTAATAATGGCACTTATCCACAAACACATACCAGAATGCCTGAAGGTGAAATTGAGATTCCTGAAATGTGGGAAACAGTCAAAGCCTTGAATCAGGTTATCGATGTTGATTATTACATACCCGGTTGCCCACCTCAACCCGATCAAATTTGGGGGGTGATTGAGTATATATTAAGTGGTCAGCCGATGCCTGCAAAGGGTGCAACGCTTGGAGCGGGCGATAAAACTTGCTGCGAAGAATGTCCGCGTGAACGAAAAGAGAAGAAACTAAAGCAATTCTTCCGTCCGTATGAAATAATTTCAGACCCGAACGAGTGCCTGTTGGATCAAGGAATAATTTGTTTAGGTCCAGTCTCCCGGAGCGGTTGCGGAGCATTATGTCCTAAAGCGAATATTCCTTGTCGCGGATGTTACGGTGCTCCTCCAAATTGTCCCGATCAAGGTGCTAAAATGGTGAGCGCCATAAGTTCAGTGATAGATGCCCACGAACCTGAAGAAATTGAAAAAATATTAGACCAAATAGTTGACCCGCTTGGGACATTTTACAGATTTTCGGTACCGCAATCAATTTTAAGAAGGGTAGAAAAAATATGAAACAGATTAAAATAGATCCGATAACACGACTCGAAGGTCATGGGAAAATAGATATTTTTCTGAACGACGATGGCGAAGTAGCAAATACGTATTTTCAAATTCCAGAGCTTCGCGGGTTCGAGCAGTTTTGCGTTGGCAGACCCGTCGAAGAGATGCCTCGCATAACAACTCGAATATGCGGCGTGTGTCCTGAAGCTCACCACATGGCAGCAGCCAAAGCTTGCGATGCCGTGTTCCACGTTGAAATACCTTCCGCAGCCAAAAAACTTCGCTCATTGTTGTACAATGTTTTCTTTGCCGGCGATCATACTACTCATTTTTATGCACTCGGTGGTCCCGACTTCATAGTCGGTCCCGATGCGCCTGCTGCAGAACGGAATATTTTAGGCGTTGTTAAAAAAGTTGGCTTGGAAGTCGGCGGCAAAGTTATCGAAATGCGCAAACGAACTCAGCAAGTCATTAAAACTTTGGGAGGTAAACAAACTCACCAAATAACTTCTATGCCCGGTGGAGTAAGCAAGGGCATTTCTATTGAAGAAGCTAAAGAAATTGAGAAACATTGCGAGTGGTTCGTTGAGTTCGGGAAATTTACAATTCAAGCTTTCAACGATATTGTTCTGAAAAATCAAGTTTATGTTGATCTTATTTTGTCAGATACTTTCTCTCATAAAACTTATTACATGGGTTTAGTTGATGAAAACAACAAGGTGAATTTCTACGATGGGAAAGTAAGAGTAGTCGATCCTGATGGAAAAGAATTTGTAAAATATTCACCTAACGAATATTTAGAAAATGTTGCTGAACATGTTGAGCCCTGGACTTACTTGAAGTTTCCATTCTTGAAAAAAGTTGGATGGAAAGGTTTTGTTGATGGCAAAGATAGCGGAGTCTATCGGGCTACACCATTATCACGTTTGAACGCTGCCGACGGAATGCCTACACCGTTGGCGCAAGCTGAATACGAAAAAATGTATTCAACACTCGGTGGTAAACCGGTTCATGCAACATTAGCAACTCATTGGGCAAGAATCATCGAGCTGTTAAGCGGTGCTGAGATGGCTTTGGATTTAATTCGCGATCCTGAAATTACAAGCACGCACATCCGCAATATTCCGACAGAAATTCCGACTGAAGGTGTTGGAATTGTTGAAGCGCCACGCGGTACTCTTACACATCATTACACTACCGACGAAAGAGGAATACTTACGAAAGTAAATCTCATCGTAGGAACAACTAACAATTATGCACCAATCTCAATGTCGATAAATAAAGCAGCACGTGGACTAATCAAAAAAGGTGTTGAAGTTACCGAAGGGACTCTCAACAAAATCGAAATGGCATTCCGTGCTTACGATCCTTGTTTCGGATGTGCAACTCACTATATGCCCGGTAAAATGCCAATAGAACTAAGAATATATGATTCTTCAAACAATTTGATTGATTTAGTTAGAAGGAATCCTTAAAATTCATCAAACAGTTCAATTTTAAAGCGGTTACAGTAGAAATACTGTAACCTTTTTTTGTTAATTTGTATCACATAAAATCAACATCTTACACGATTCTTTGAAAGTAACTTGACTTATAATCATTAATTTCTTATTATTCTACCGTATCAATAAATAATTTAGGAGATTTAAGATGAAAGCGTTAAGTTACATTTTAGTTTTTATTATTTCGTTACAATTCGTGGATGCACAGACCACGAATAAGATTTTTCCAAATTTTAAAAAATCAAACATCCAAATGTCTAAGACAGGTGGTTTGATAACTTATGTGACATTTTCAAATTCAATTAATGGTCCGTTTACGTCACCCGCAACAATCGCGACTACGGATTCCTTGTTTACAAAATTGGATGTAACACCTCAAGGAACTGTGCAAATACAATATTGGTTAGACGTTAATGAAAACGGAATAACTGATGCTGGAGATTTTCCAGTAGGTTCTGAAAATTTTACGGACAACGCAATAAATGATTTAGATCCGACACCGGGCGTGATAATCGGGTTTATCGAAACCGGCGGGCAAATGTCTTCGATGCAGGTAATTGCAATTGCGAATGAAGGTTTAACTTCAGCGACTGGAATTGTTGTATTTAATAATCCTCCGGCAACGTTTTCTTTGAGTGGTGTTATTTATAGTACCGCTGGTGGAGTTGTTCCGGGCGCTTGGGTGTGGGCTATTGATGGTATGAATCAAATCGGAGATGTGGCAGACCATACAGGTAGTTACTTTATTCCCCTTGAAGCTGGAAATTATTCTATCCACATAGAAGATATGAGTGGTGCACATTCGTCCTTTGATACATCAATCACGATTGCCGGAAACACAATTCAAAATTTTTATTTGAAACCGTTAACATCATATATCCGAGGTTATGTACGTGATGAATTAAGTAATCCAATTGCAAATGTTAGACTTTATAGAGAAAATAGTTCTGGTATGGGTGAAGTTCTCACCGACCAAAACGGTGAATACAAAATGATGGTGCCAGCCGGCAGTAGCAGAATAGGTTTGAACAGTGATGATTTACTCCCCACTTATATGTCGCCAAACTCACACTCATATACAATAGGTGAGAACGACTCAATTGTAAACAATTCCATCTCTAATTTTACTTGTTATAGAACAAACAGTACGATAACTGGCGCTGTAAGAGTTAATGGTAATTTACCCACAAAGAGTTACTTAATCGGTGGTTGGGCTGATTATATTCAAAGCTATTCACAAGCTATTTCTAATCCCACAACAGGTAACTACACACTACCCGTATATTCTTCAACCTTCCCGCAAACTTTTTATGGTGTTAATTTAGGTGATTGGGATAGAGATTATCCCTTCCCACCAGGTGCGTACGTAGACACATCGTATGGGGGTTTACTACCAGGTGCTTCAAATATTAATTTCAATTTGGTGTCTGCTGAAACTTCATTCGTCGAACCATTCTTGGGAAACTGGAATCCGCCATCTTATAATATGTGGATTAATTATATTTACAACCAACCGTGGGGACCGAATGGGATGGTTCTTTGCATTAATGACCGACTCAATATTATTGCCAGCAGTCAGAGTGGGACATCGGGACTTGGGGTAATTTCTAAAAAACCTTTCCAGTTGATTAATCGTGAGTATAGAGTTTATATCGATCACACCCAACTCGGGCCGAACAACACAGCACATATTTTATTATCGAATCGTCATATTTGGCAGCTTCCTTCGAATAACGACAATTGGTTACAACTTAGTTATTCTAAACAAAGCGGTACCGGAGGGTGGAAACTCCAACAGTCGATAGATCAAAATATCTCGACATTGTGGCAATCTCCTGATTTAACGGGTGGACATATATTATTCCAATTTAACAATGATGCAAGTATTCTTACTCTAAAAATAGATGGTGTAGTGAAGTATTCGGGTTCATGGGGGCAACATTTTTCAATTGCCTATATACATCTGTTCCAATTCAATGATTATCCCAATACTCCAACACCTGTCTATTTCGATGAATTATTTGTCGGCGCTGTTGGTTCAACCGGTGTTCGTGAGATAGGGGGAGAGTTACCTCAAGAATTTAATCTTGAACAAAACTATCCGAATCCGTTTAACCCGGCAACGACTATAAACTTTCAGCTTCCGATTTCCAGTACTGTAAGTCTAAAAGTTTACAACGTTCTAGGACAAGGAGTTGCTGATTTATTGAATGGTGAATTGAATGCGGGTAAATATGAGATAGCATTCGATGCATCGAAACTCTCATCGGGAATTTATTATTACCGGTTAACAGCGGTTGATTCAAAGACCGGACAACTGTTAATGAATACTTCAAGGAAAGCAATTCTTCTGAAGTAATATTACCGATATATAGATATAAAAAAAAGCCGTCCCGAAAACCGTGGACGGCTTTTTTTTGGTAGAGAGAATACAATTGATGTATATTTTCTAAAATTATTGTATATTTACTCAAAGAAAATAAATTAATTATGACCGAAAATATGAATACCAACACAGAAGCTGAACAGCCAAACGAGCGAAAAATCGATTATCTCGAAATAATTTCTCTCCTCTGGGCGAAGAAGAAATTTATAATGCTCGTAACGCTAATAACAACAGTAGTGTTCGTAGGGTTGACGTTCCTGATGACACCCACGTTCCTCTCCTCTACAGTAATACTTCCTGATATGGGAAAAGATAAATTAGGCCCTTTAGGAGATTTAGCTTCCTTAGCAGGAATAAATATTGGCGGCGAAGTTATTATGGTGAAGTTATATCCCGATATTATCCAAAGTGAAGCTGTATTAACACCGGTGATAAGAAAAAAGTACAAATCAAAATTTTACGATCAGCCGGTAAATCTCATAGAGTATTTTGAAATAGAAGAAGAAACTACACGCCGAACACAGGAGGTCGTCCTTGAACGGATGAGAAAATTGTTAAAAATCGAGATGAGTCAAAAGACGGGTTTGTTAACTTACTCTATCGAAACAAAAGACGCGCAGGTATCAGCAGATATATTGAATACTATAACCGCTGAATTAAATAATTTCTTATTAACAAAGAAAGCTACAAACGCAGGCGAGCAGCGTAAATGGATTGAACAGCGTTTGAAAGAAGTCAAATTAGATTTGTCGAGTGCAGAGAATGTCCTAAAAGAATTCAGAGAGAAAAACCGTAGAGTTACTGACTCACCTCAGCTACTCTTGGAACAAGAACGGTTAATGCGAAATGTAATTGTCCAGAGTACGATTTATTCTACCCTGATCCAGCAGTACGAAATGGCAAAAATAGAAGAATTAAAATATGTACCTATAATAAATGTTCTCGATGAAGCTAAACCAGCAGCAGAAAAGAATAGTCCAAAGAGAAGATTATTTGTTACAATTGGATTTTTATTGAGTTTCTTCGGTGCAGTCGGTTATGTGATTGTGAAAAATAAATTCAGCAGTGAAGTCGAAAAGTATTTGAAAATTTTTAAACCGGTAAAAAATCAATCAGGAGAATGAAATAGGACGACGGGGGCGACGGGGTGAATTCAGCATCCGTTATTTGACGGAGACGAATGCCGAGCGACGAATACAGTAAAAGGGAAAAGATGCGAAACGGCGAAGCGGGGAAGCGACGAATTGGGGAAGCGGAGTGATGGAATAGTGGATTGGTGGTTATTAGTTTAGAGTTTTTAGTTTTGAGTTGTGGAGTGTTGAGTATGGAGTATGGAGTGTTGAGCAAAGAGCAAAGAGCAAAGAGCAAAGAGAGTCAATGGAGAAATGGAGAAATGGAAAAAATTGTTTCATTTTTGAGAAAATTTAGTTAAATTGTAAACAACTATTGCGTTGAAACCCGAAAAGTGTGAGAGTCGGGTTTTATTGTTAGAAATGTACATTAATGAAAAATATAAAGATTTTACAATAGTATTAGTGATAAAGTCAGAAAATGGATAGAGAGAATGGAATATGATATACTGACTGCAGAGGCAATGCTTGACGCGGGACGATACATATATGCAGTTTTTATGTGCCAGCAGGCTGTTGAAAAATCATTGAAAGCTCTTATTACATATTCGGACATCGATGTTTTACCCGTTCATAATTTACGAAGATTATTCGAGATTTCTGGTTTTATAAATGAACTTGATGAGGAACGTCTAATGAAAATAGATTTTCTTTCCCAATATTATATCAATGCACGGTACAAAGAAGATATAACAGAACTATCAAAAGGAATTACACGAGAATTTTCTGCCGACATAATTATTTTCTCAAAGGAGATGATTAAATAATAACTAATGCTGTAAAACTTGTTGAAAATCTTAAAGAGAAACATAGCATTAAAACTGCTTATCTTTTTGGTTCTTATTCGAAAGGTTTTGCCGGTAAAAATAGCGATATAGACATAGCGGTGGTTCTTGATAAAATTAGAGATGGGTCGCCGTTTAACGAGTCCTTCGAGATTTTTCATGAAGCACAGATGTATAATTCCCTCTACGAAGTTATATGTTTCTCGGAACAAGAATTCATCAACGAGGATGAGTCATTAATTAAGCACATTAAGAGGGAAGGAATTAAAATTGTTTGAGAGAATATAAATATGAAACTCGACAGGTGTCCGTCATCCGTCATCCGTCAGTTGACG
>JAUXOG010000116.1 GCA_030682385.1 Bacteroidota bacterium | reverse complement strand
TTTTGGCAAAAGCCGGCTTTTTCAGAATTACTCCGCTTGGTTCAGGTTTCCAAAGCATCCGAATTAGTGATAAACGTAAAAGGTTGGAAGGATAACACAGTAACTACCGACTACGATGATCCGTTAAAAGAAAATTACTCGTTGTATAAATTACAGACACAGTTGATACCCGGTGAAAACAAAATTTATTTTACATCTCCCGGTAATAAAGCTAAAGCCGTACTGTTTCGCACTACTCAATTAGCCGAGTCCAAACCTGTCGCAGATAGATCTGATAGATTTCATAACTCGGAATTTGAACAATCTTGCACAAGCTGCCACGATGGTTTACCGAGCGGCGACGGTGGCGAAAATATGACAGCCGATTGCAATAGCTGTCACAAAGCATTTGCACAAAGCTCTAAAGTCCACGGGCCAGTTGAAATGAAAGAGTGTGTAACCTGCCACGCATGGTCGAAAAAAAGCAAAGCTGTCGTTGTTGAAAAAGGGGTTCCTGGAGTTTGTGCCGACTGCCATTCCGATGTTACTGACTCTGCTGAAAAAGCCAAATATCCACACGCTGTCGGAAACGATTGTTTAACTTGCCATTCGCCTCACAGTTCTAACGAGAAAAAATTATTAAAAGATAAAGTTTACAACACTTGCATCTCCTGCCACGATAAGTATGGTAGAAATCATCCGGTAAACAACCATCCGAGCAGGTTTAAAAGTGTATCCGATAATTCCAAGAGCGAAATTTCTTGCGTCAGTTGTCATAATCCGCACGGCTCCGATAATAAAGCTATGATGAAAGTTGCCGGCGGCAGAATGGCAATTTGTTTGAACTGTCATAATAAATAATGATTAAAGTATTTAAAATATTAATTTTGTTAATCCTTGTGAACATTGCTTCGGTTCATAGTCAAAACTTTACCGATCAAGGAATATCCAGTGGCTCATCAATTATTTTATTACCCACAGGCAGTGTTGCACCATCGTCAAACTTCCGTGTTCAATATCATCATTTTACTTTTTTCAAAAATCATTCATTTAATTCGATTGATGTAACGGGTGGATTTTCATCGCACCTCGAATTGTACTTGAAATATGCTACCGAAATCAACGGACACGTACTGCCCGCATCGGTTACAGGATTTGGTGGTAAGTTTCAATTTCCGTTTGAGATTCCATTTATATACAGAGCCGCAATATGGGCTGAAAAAATTAACTCGACAGCTTCCGATAAAATCGTCCTTTTCCCTGCTGATATGACCCGCTTCGGAGTTGTGGCAAGTGTTTACACAAATGCCATTGAGCCCACTGTATTTTTAGGAATAAACAAAATCGACAAAGGGACACGATTTTTAGGAAGTGTTGGCTCAACATACTCGGTTAGCCGCGATTATAAATTAGGATTGGAATTTACATACGGATACTTCGGTAATCACGATTATACAAGTTTGCTAAGTTTAACATCAAGGATTTTTTCGAATTTAGGTTTGCAAGTTACGGGCGGGTACATTGCGGGCACAACTGTTAAAAGCTGGACGGTTTCGGCGGGTATTTCGTTAACTACCGGAGCTATCGATTTCTCACCACGCAAAGAACAGGAAGCCCGGCAAACAGTCCCCTCGTTTGACGACATTATGAAAAGTTTAGATGAAAATAAAGAAGAAACAAAAGAGAACAAATGAAAGCTATTAATAAAATAAATTGGTTAATAATTCTTTTGGCATCGCTCATTATCGGATGCGGCGTCTCAAAGGATACACAAAAAGAAAACGAAATAGTTTGGCCCGCCCCGCCCGATGAACCACGCGTAAAATATATTAAAACTTTACAGAGTGAGGATGAGTTTTTATCGGGTTTTGGTAAAGCTGCACAAATAATTACAGGTAAAACATCTGATTTACGGCTGATGCGTCCGTTCGACGTAACAACCGATGGAAAAGGAAAAGTTTTTGTTTCCGATATGGAGCAGGGATTAATACTGTTCGATGAAGTGAACAAAAAAGTAGTTCCATTAGGCGCTAAAAGTACTTTACCTTTAGGCAGAATTGTTGGTATTGCTTTTGGAAATGAAAAATTATTTGTCGGCTCAACTGAGTTACGGGGAATTGTTGCTTTGACTTTAGATGGTTCTGTTATACGCACATACGGCAGCAAAGGGCAGTTTCCAAATCCGGTTGATGTTACTTATGATAAATATTTAAATCGGATAATCGTTGTTGATAATAAAATTCATCAGGTTGTAGTCTTTTCGGAAGATGGAGACTCACTTTTTACGATTGGCGAAAGAGGTGAAGAGGATGGTCAATTCAATTTTCCTCAATCCGCCGCAGTAGATAAAGAAAGCAACATTTATGTTGTTGATGCATTCAATTTCAGAGTACAGGTTTTTGATAAAGACGGTAAGTATTTACGCAAATTCGGACAACAGGGCAACGTATTCGGGATGTTCGAGCGTCCAAAAGGCATTGCCCTCGATAGTTATGGCAACATATATGTTGTGGATGCTATGCACAACAATTTTCAAATATTTAATAAAGATTTCGACTTACTTATGTTTGTGGGTAGATATTCGGATCGCGACAATTTAGGTTTTTTAAATCCTGTTGGTATTACGATCGATGAAAACAACAGGATATATGTAGCTGATCAGGTGAACGAGAGAGTTCAAATTTTTCAGCTGCTCAAAGGAAATTAAATTTTTCTCATCTGCCTCGTGAGAGAAGTTATTATTAAATCTGAGGCATTAATAATCAATAACTAAAGGAGTTATTAAATGAAACGATTACTTTTAATCGCATTAGCAATTTTGGTTGTGTCGTCATTAGTATTGGCACAAACATCTTTGATGTTAAATGCAAAGCACGACTTGAGAGTTACAGCAACAAAAACGAACGCTGCTTTTATTGCGGGTGCTTCCGACAGGCTTTGCTCATACTGCCATAGCCCGCACATTCCGGCAGCAGGTATTAAAGACCCACTTTGGGCACGTACCGCAAAAGTTGACCAAAACTGGGGTAGTTACACAGGTGTGCAAATGGACGCAGTAGCAGTTGATCCGAGTGTTAGCACAGGCGACCAGCACAAAAACGAAAGCAATATGTGCTTAAGCTGCCACGATGGTTCAGCAATGTACACATTAGCATCTTATGTAAAACGCCCGCACATTTCAGGCTCATGGACTTCACCTGTTAATTATGAAACCCGGGCAGCACACGATGTTACCGATCGTGAAAGAAACCGGATTGTGAACGGAACTGATTACACAAATTTAAGCCACACACATCCCGTTAACTTCAACTATGCGGATGCCATTGCAACTGATGGTGCTTTGAAGTCACCCGTAAATACACAATATGCATACCTCGATGTTACAACAAAAGTTGGTCGTTTATTCAATGGTAAAGTTCAATGCTCATCTTGCCACAATCCGCACTTAGCCAGTACAAAGATGGTTCAAGGAACACTTACCGATGGTAAACTCTGCGTCGCTTGTCACGCAAAGTAATTAAATCTGTAATTTATACCTCAGGGGTGTCCAAAAAGTAATGTTTTTTTAGTGCTTCTTAGTGTCCGTCAACTGACGGATTAGTGGCTTAGTGGTGAAAATATTCAAATTTTTTAAAGAGAATAAAAGATTCACCACTCCCAGAGGGATGCCTTTGGCATAAGAAACTTAGAGCACTAAGATTCACTAAGGCTTTTTGGACAACCCCACAGGGTATAAACACTATAATTTGAATTTGGCAAGGGAAAATTGATAAAACGAATTATATGGATTTTGTGTTTGACTATATTAATGCAGATAACATCTCTCTCGCAGATTACATCCATCGGCGGTGAGTTTCGTTACCAGCATCAGTATCAGGATTCAAAGTCCGGAAATAATATAACAAAGTTTAACCGTTACAGTCCTCAGTTTAATTTGGGGGTTAACGGATTTCTATATTCTCCCCGCCTTATTTCTTACGGTCTTCAAACTGCAGTTTATTTGAACTACAACAATACATCTTATCAAAACTTTTCACAAAAATCTAAAAACATTTTATTCAACTACTACAATTTAAACGTTACTGCATTACAAAATTATCTTGTCCGGTTAGATATGTTTGCGAGGGACGGCGAGTTAGAATCTAACACGAATATAGTCGGGTTCGGAGATAGTCGGAATAACTTCCGTCAGCAGCAGCAGAGGTTTCAAATTTCTACTGAGAAAATTTACTTCCTCCCTACCACAAATATTTATTTCAATCAAAACAGAAGTTGGTCGGTTGCACCGACATCCAATGCTGATCAAATACAAAGAGAGTTTGGAATTAATTTATCGAAAGCTTCAACCGAGTCGAACATTTCATTATCGGGTAATTTATATGATGTTGTTGAAAGATCGACGGGAGAGCGGGATAATTATTATCGCCTGAATTTGAACGGAACGAAGCAATATACCGAAAAATCGCGATTCGATATTAACACTGAATATTATAGCCATAATAATTTTGGTTTTACATCCGGCTCGCTGATGTTTTATAATGAAGCAAGCGACAAGATACGTCTCAGCACTTCTGTAAACGGCAGGCACCTTGAATCTGTGAATTCGATCTCTTTCGGCTTGAATCTCAGTCAATCTGTGCAATACCTTCTAAATAAGAATTTACATTTAAACTATAATATTTTTACAACACGCAACGACGACCGGTATATAATTGAAAATAATAGAGACGACTTGCGTAGAATTATTTTACAAGGTTTGGGAAATGCCTTTAATGTTCAGCACATGTTCGGGTTTACAAATATCGATTTTAGTAATGGAGTAAACGTAGGTTACAGCAAACAAAGCGGAACTGAAAAACAATCGAACTTGAATGGCGGTTTCAACAACTCGATTAATGCACGGATTTACGATTTTAATATTACGAGTAGTTTTGCATTCAATAAAAACAAAGTCTATTACAGCCGAGAACGCGATGAAACATTTAAGAACGCTTCGTTAGCTATATCAAAATTATTGTTCGGTAATATAAGTTCCGAATCTATGATTGATTACCGTGATGAAGATATATTTAGTAAAAATGAAACGTCTCGTGCGTTAACTCAATTACGGTTAAATCAACGTTTTAATACATCTATATATTATTACATTCCTTTTTCATTAAGTTTCACCGGAAATATTAACTGGAACTTAGGAAGATACAGATCGAAGTTTTACGGTATAAATTTTAATTTCAACAGCGCTCAATTTTTTGTGCGTAGTCTTTCATTAGGATACTCGCTTGGCTGGTCGTACGACCCGCTGACCCGCCGCGATTTTATAAATCAGGATGCCGAATTAAATTACCAATGGCGGGCGTTAAGTTTTCAGCTTCGGCTTCG
This sequence comes from Bacteroidota bacterium, assembly GCA_030682385.1. GTDB lineage: Bacteria > Bacteroidota > Ignavibacteria > UBA10030 > BY39 > JASEGV01. Next base: position 21,408 of record JAUXOG010000116.1, on the reverse strand, counting down.
TGAATTTCGTTTTATAGATAAACGCCGCGAATTTTGGTTCACGGTTGCAAGGCCGTTCTAATTCCAAAGTTACACAAGAAACGTAGAACGTTTCAAGTTCGCAATCCGCCTACTCCCGCAAAGGCGGGATTCGGCGGACAGGTTAGAAATCCTCTCTGATAATTCCCTTGCCAGAGAGAAGGAATTGGGAGTTTCCATCTCGTTATTCGGGATGGGACTCCGATTCCGAGTTTTTATAAGAACAAATACTAAATAAATGAAATACATATTAACACTGTTGTTCGAGTTGATAACACACAGGCAGAAACCGTTGAAACGGTTACCAAATTATGTTTTGCGTTTTTTAAGCCACGACTCCCGCCTGCGTCCTGAGGACTTCGGCGGGCAGGTAAGTCGTGGATTGAAATACTTACTTTTCACAAGTCTCTTCCTCATCGGCTGCGGGACGACAAAGGAAACTATTCCCGAATACATCTGGCCCTCACCGCCCGAACAACCGCGATTTAAACTTGTGAATATCATTAAAGGTGAAGATTATTTTACCAAAAGCAAATCTGATGCATTATTGAGTATCTTAGCGGGTGAATCAAAAGAGAATGCTTTAGTGCGTCCGTTCGGTGTTACCGCCGATGCAACCGGAACTATTTATGTAACCGACACCAGCTTGAAAAATGTAGTTATCTTCGATAATCAAATCAAAAAAATGCGTTCCATCGGCGATAAAGGGCAGCAAAAACTTCATACGCCAATCGGAGTTATTGTAACTCCTGAAAATAATATCATCGTTTCCGATTCTTTCTTAAAAAGAATTTTCGTATTCGATACGGACGGAAACGTCATCCGAACTTTCGGCAGCGAAAACCAATTTGGGTCGCCAACAGGAATTGCATACGAGCCAAAATTACGCCGACTTTATATTGTCGATACCAATAAGCACTATGTCATTGTTATAGATGACGAAGGAAACCAATTATTCACATTCGGTGAACGGGGCGGCGAAGACGGACAGTTCAATTTTCCCACAAATATTACAATCGCTTACGAAAAAATATATATTATAGATACATTCAACGGGCGGATTCAGATATTTGATTTGGATGGGAAATTTTTATCAAAGTTCGGTCAGTTAGGAAATACGCCGGGACATTTCGCACGTCCCAAAGGAATTGCAATAGATAGTGATAAGAATATTTACGTAACCGATGCAGCGTTCGATAACTTTCAAATTTTTAATGAGAAGGGTGAAACATTAATGTTCATCGGAAACTCAGGAATCGGGGCGGGCGAGTTCCATCTTCCTGCCGGAATTTTCATCGACCAAAATAATCTTCTCTATGTAGTCGATCAATTAAATGCAAGAATACAAATATTTAAATATATCATCATCAATAAATGAAAGGATCTTTTAAAATGTTTCACAAATTATCTTTATTAGTCATTATAGTAGCATTGATATTTACAGGAACGGTCGATGCTCAAATTAAAAACAGCAAACACGATTTATCTTTCAGCTCGACAGCAACAGTTAGAACTACGACATCAGGTTATGAGGAAGTTTGTGTATTTTGCCATACTCCACACTCGAAACAAAGCACATCACTTTTATGGAACCGGACAGCATCGACAGCTACTTACGCAGTATATTCAAGTCCGACTATGGAGGCAACAGTACCTCAGCCGGGCGGAGTTTCAAAAAATTGCTTAAGCTGCCACGACGGGACTGTAACTTACGCAAGCATCGTGAACAATCCGGGTTCCGGCGCTGGCATAGTACCGGCTTTTAGCGGTACCGGAAAAATGGATACAACCACTGCCGCAGTTCCGGCTGGATTGGGCACAAACTTAACTAACGACCACCCGATAGGTTTTGTTTATTCGACACACAGAGCAACTGACACCGGGCTGCGGACAGAAACTACCAGCGGCAGCAAAATTTCAGTTCAAGCGACTTCACCCGCACGGACATTACCATTATACGGAACGACCGCCGGAACAGCATCATTAGAATGCGGAAGCTGTCACAATCCGCACGGCGTTAGTGGTGTATCGATGTTTCTCCGAGTTTCAAATGCCAATAGCGAAATGTGTTTAACTTGTCATATAAAATAATTGTATATTTATTCAAGTTATAAAAAAGATAAACTTGATTTTTTTTAAACTACATATAAACTGCATCGCTGTTGCAATTATTTTTTTATTCAGTTGCCAATCGTTAGCACAAACGCAGCAACAACTTGTTTGGCCCCCGCCGCCACAGAAAGCACGCATCCAGCATCTTCAAACCATATCTTCGCTGAAAGATATCGGGGCTGAAGAAGGATTTTTCTCGAAACTTTTTAATTTTATTTTCGGCACCGAATCTTCCGATCGTTGGTTGGAACAACCTGTTGGCATCGCAGTGAGTAATAATCAAATCATATACATCGCTGATCCGGGAGCAAAGTGTGTTCACATCCTCGATTTAAAAAATAGCAATTACGATTTCATCGAGCGTGCTGACAACCACACTCTAATATCACCCGTAGGTATTGCAATTGATTCAAAAGGGAGAATATTTGTTTCTGACTCTCAATTAAAAAAAGTATTCATATTCGATAACAATCACAAACCCCTTTCCAATATCAATTACGAGTTCATTAGGCCTACGGGTTTAGCTATTAAAGATAACAAACTGTATGTAACTGATTCAGGTAATCATTCGGTAATTGTTTTCGATTTGAACGGAAAATATATTTCGTCATTCGGTAAGCGCGGCAGCGGTACGAGCGAATTCAATTATCCTGTTCACCTGACAGCGTCTAATTCTATTTTTGTAGTGGATGCAATGAATCATCGTATTCAGGCATTCGATAACGATGGGAGCTATCGTTTCTCATTCGGAAGAGTTGGAAATTTAGCCGGACATTTTGCCCATCCGAAATCGATAGCGACAGATTCTGACGGGAACGTTTATGTAACCGATGCCTTGATGGATAATTTCCAGATATTCAACAACCGCGGCGATTTATTGTTAGTTGTTGGATCGAAAGGAATTGAGAAGGGCGAGTTTATGAGTCCGAGTGGTATTGCCATTGATAGACAAGATAATATTTATCTGGTCGATTCTTTAAATAAGCGAATACAAATTTTTAAATATTTGAAATAATGTTAAACCGGATTAACATATTATTTTTAACATTCTTAATTTTTGTAAGTTGTTCATTTCTATTTGCACAAACAAGTATCAGAACCTCAAAACACAACTTAAGCACAACGGGAACTGGAACTATCAAAGCATCATCCGAAACCGAGATATGTATTTTCTGCCACACCCCGCACAGCAAACAAGCCACAACACAATTATGGAATCGACAGCCAACTACTGCAACCTACACATTATACTCGAGTGATTATTTAACGAGTATTTCTTATAGTGCACCGAATCAACCGAATGCAAAATCGAAACTTTGCTTATCGTGCCACGATGGAACAATAGCAATCGGAACAGTTTACAACACGCGCGGTTCAGGCAGCACAGGTACTATCAGTATGACTGGCGGAGTTACTACTATGCCTGTTGCATCTACCGGGAACATCGGTACAAATCTGGCTAACGATCATCCGGTAGGATATTTATACGAGCCGGCAAAAGACAATCAATTAATTTCACGTACATTTCCGTGGAACACAGCAGTCAAACTTGACCCCGATGCTTCTACAGGAAGAGTCGAATGCCACACTTGTCATAATGCTCACGACAATCAGTTTAGTTCTTTCCTTCGTATGAGTAATGCTAATGCCGGCTTATGCACACATTGTCATACCAAAACTAATTATACTACATCAATTCACCGTACATCTACAACAGCATACACACCAACCAGCGGAAGCGCAACCACAGTCGGCGAGTATTCCTGCCGTAGTTGTCATAAGTCGCATTCAGGCGGGGGAACGCCGTACATCCAACGCGCAGTTGAACAAAACACTTGTTACGACGGAACGAATACCGGCTGTCACGGAACTAATGCACCGGCAGCTAACCGGATTCAACCTGAGTTGAATAAAACCTGGAAACATCCAACAAACACAACTGACGGACGACACAAAAACCGGATTACACACGAAACCACAACCGAGCTTGGCAGTACAAACCGGCACTCCGAGTGTCAGGATTGTCATAACCCGCATCAAGCACAAGTAGCGGTTACAAAATCAACACGAGGAACTTTAAGAATTTCTACCGCGCTACGTGGAACTTGGGGTGTTGAGCCAACTTGGGCCACACCAAACACGGCGATGCTTACGAACGATGTAACATGGGCAGTGCCGACTGTTTATACAAAAGTTACAACCCCAACCGATGAATATCAGGTTTGCTTAAAATGTCATTCCGGTTATGTTACACTCCCCGTTGGTAAACGTGATATTGCCGCCGAAATAAATCCACAGTACGCTTCATATCATGGAATCGTTCCGGGTGGAACAACAAATGCAAACGTGGTAGCGACAACAACGAATGAACCTTGGGCAACAAACAAGCGAGTTTGGTGCAGCGATTGTCACGGGAGCGAAAGCAGCACTTCGCCGCGTGGTCCGCACGGTTCAACTTTGAATAATGTTGGTCCCGGCACCTCAAACTCTGACAAGATGTTGATTGCTACAATACAAAGTACAACAGCCGGAACACCTCTCTGTTTAGTTTGCCATAAAGCAACATCATATAACACTGCGTCCACAGGTAGCCGTTTCGCTGATCATTCACGTGGTAATCATAAAGTTGCTGAAGGTTGCTTTGCTTGTCACATGTGGGATTTTGCAGGAACGACACTCAACACCGGCGGTAAGAGCGGACGTATTAATGCTCACGGCTGGAATAAACGTTACTACTGGCGCGAAAGCGGTTCTACACTTGTTGCCGGAACTCGTGTTATGGCTGATAGATTTATAGGCGGGTATAATTCGGATGTGAACTTTTCGACAAAACAATGCTTTACTGATGCCGATGCCACACGCGGATGTAATACGCATACCGGTGGAAGAACGTATTGATGATTTATGATTTAGGATTTATGATTTAGGATTTAGAATTGGTGTTATTTTAGAATAAGAGTATGAATAAAATAAAAAATATATCTAAAAAATTAATTCACAAGATGGCAACGCCACAATTGGCTACCATATTGATGATACATTTGGTGGGATTTTCTCTGTTTGCCGCATTGAATCCGTCAATCGAAATTTCAAATTTTTCAAAGAATCTAAACCAATTGCTTGCACTCGATAATTTTTCCCAAATTAAAACTATCGGCTTTCAAAATCATTTCGAATCGTTTGCAGTCGTGTTCACATTAATCTCTCTCGGAATTAGTTTATTGATTTCAATATTCTATCGTTCGAAAACCGAAATTAAGAGAAATAAAAAATCCAACCCTCAAGAAAACGATTCTGCAATTTCAAATCTTCATCAAACCTTCTCCAAAAAATTAGAAGAAAACGGATACAGCGTATCCGCCAACAATTCAGGTATTGTAACAACTATCCGCGGACTGAAAGGTAAGTATGGAAATATCGGCTCTATTTTATTCCATTCAAGCTTGGTTATAATTTTGTTGGGAATTGCAGTTAGTAAGTATGCGTCGTTCGATGGAGTGCTCGCACTAACAGAAGGACAAACTTTTAATCCATCCAACGACCGGTTTCTGAAAGTTCAATCGGGAAAGTATTATCAACATCCGGAAGAAGATTTTACATTCAAACTTTTGAAAGTTGAGCCATCATATAAAGTGAACGGCGCGACTACGCTTGCATCAATCATCGAAAATGTAAAAGAGAAAAACACCAACATTCCGGTTTATATCAACAACGGATATACTGTCGAAGGCTTAACGCTGCACCAGGGTGATAAAACCGGTTTCTCCCCTTTCATACACATCTCTAACGAAAATGGAAAAATAATTACCGAAGGTTATACACGACTGGCATCTTCCTCACGAAATGGACAGAGTGTTCACAGCGATTACTTAGAGTTCGAAAACGGTTCACTACGTTTCGAGTTCGAGCTTTTACCCGATGCTTCGTTCCGCGACGGAAAATATATATCAAGAACAGATGAACCTAAGTCGCCGATGCTGCGGGTTGTAGTTCTGAAAGATAAAAATGTATTAACTGATACTTACGTACCGGCAGGTGGATTTGTAAAAGCGGGAAAGTATGAAATCGCATTCGGCGAACTCAGAAGATGGTCGGAGTTTACACTCTCGGATGATCCGGGCTTGAGTGTAATTCTGTTTGGTGTTGCATTCGCACTTATCGGACTTGTTTTGCGGTTAATAAGTGTCAAAAAAGAGATAATTATAAACTTGTATTCCATAAACGAAAGTATAACTTTCGACATCATGGGAACCACAGAAAAATTTCACACTTCATTCGAAATTGAATTGTCGGTTATGCGAACTGATTTAGAAAATGTTTTGAGAAAATTTCCTAAATTGGTTGTAACTGAAGAACAAATTTTAGAAGAAGCGTAATGGAAACTATCTTATCAGTTTTATTTTGGGTAACGGTAATATTATATGCTGTTAGTTTTGCTCTCTTTGCAGTTGCCTTAATATTTCGGAAATCCAAGTTGCTAAATTTAGCAATCCGCGTAACACTAATTGGTTTTATGCTTCACACAGCCGTAGCCACAGCACGCTGGGTTGATACAGGTTATCCACCATTCGTATCATACTTCGAGGCAATGTCGGCAAGCGCCTGGTTCGGTGTTTTAATCTTTCTGCTTCTACAGCAATGGAAACCATTCATTCGATCTGTCGGTGTTGGATTTATGCCATTCATTTTTTTATTGATGGGCTGGGGCGGCACACATCCATTCGGCGGAAAAATTCTTCCCGTCAGCTTACAAAGTTTTTGGCTTTTTATACACGCATCGTTCGCAACGGCAGCGGTCGGCTGTTTTATGTTTGCAGCCGGCGTAGCAGTAATGCGAATTTACAAACAAAAACATAACGGCATTTTAGAAGAACAACTTTTTATTGCAAAAGCCGGTAGATACGACGAATTTAATTTTCGACTGATACTTTTAGGATTCATATTCTACGGAATTATGATAATTTCCGGTGCAATCTGGGCAGATGCTGCTTGGGGCAGGTTCTGGGGCTGGGACCCGATTGAATTGTGGAGTTTAATTACGTGGCTGCTTTATGCAGTTTATTTACACATTTATTTCACCTGGAAAAAATTACGCGGGAAGTTTTTGGCGTTTTATGCAATAATCGCTCTGCTCGTTGCGGCGTTTTCGCTTTGGGGAGTTGGTATAGTTTACAAAACGCTTCACACTTACGGGGGTTAATACTTTGCGGCAAAAATTTTCGATAGCAGTATTTATACTCGCCGGAGTAGTAATTGGAATTTTAATTTGGTTGATTTCTTCATTAACAGAAACCGACTTAATTAATAAAGCAGAAAATATCGAAGCGACTACATTTACTCAGCCGCCGGTATTTGTCGGATTCAAAAATATAGAATCTCCCGATTCCTCCGCACAAGTTTTTGCTTTAACTATTCACGAAGATAAACTGCTTGTATCGTTTTTGAATTCGGATTGCATTCAGGAATATTCCTCAACACTTGAATTGATAAGAAATATCTGTTTGCTCAATGGCGAGCCGGCTTCGATAACCGGCATCGTTGTGGAAGGCGACAGATTGTATGCAGCTAACTACAGAACGGGTGAACTTCACTTAGCCGATTATAAAACCGGAACGCTCATCAATTCATTCGGCTTGTTTCCCGACCAGCAAACGAGTATGAAATTATTCGGTGTTGCATACCGCAGCGATGCGATTTACGTCAGTGATTCACGCACAAATCAAATATTGGCAATCAGCGCAGTCACAGTCCCTGATTTAAAAGATGAAGGTGAATTATTGTTAAGCTTCCCATCTGCCGAAACAAACGGTTATCAATTAAGTTTTCCTACATTTTTAGCTATAACTCCCGACGGAAGATTATTGGTTTCGGATGTTGGAAATAAGGAAGTGAAAGCATTCACTTGCAGCGGACGCCCCGCACATTTATTTGAGAAAGGTGGTGAAGCAAATTTCTCCGCTCCGATGGGAATTGCTTTTGATAATCTTCCATCTCCGGAATTAATTGCACTTAAAGATTCTGTTTTTGAACCTTCGGGTATTTACGAACAAGGCAGGATCCATATTGTCGATACAAAATTGGCAAAAGTAAAAGTGTTTAATGCACTCGGTAAATATGTTCTGACTTACGGCGAAGAACTTGAGCAGCCGAACGGAATCGCAATCGACCAAACGCGCAGGTTAATTTTTGTTGCAGATACAAAACGGAATGCGGTGGGTTTGTATAAATACTAAAATGAAATCATTTTAAAGGTTCCGTAAAAAGGTGGTGCAATCAAAACGGATTAAATACATTTACTTGGCAAGCGAGATATTATGACAGAATCATTCGAAATGAAAAAGAACTATATCGTATTCGAAAATATATTACAGATATTTAAAATTCACTTGTTGTGGCATTGGATGCAAAGATTTCCCTGAAATGCCTGTTGTGTTAATTCTTTGTCGTAATTACATTCTTCGGGTTCGATGCTCATCGAGTTTGAAGCAAGAAGTTTGTTCTTTGAAACGTGGCAACTCAGGCAGCCGACTTTGCCGTCGATTAGCTTTATACTTGGATTCATTCTGCCGGTGTGAACATACTCGCCGGGGTTTGAAACATACGACTGTTGGTAACTCATCCCTATCGAATGGTTCGAAGTTTTCATATAACCATCGACTATAAATTCAAGCAGTGCATTAACAGGTCGTAGGTCGATCTCACGGATCTTCGAACCATCGTGGCAGCGCATACATTGCTGCGATTCGATATCAAGTTCGGTTTTGCGTAATCGATTTTGTGTTGGTTCGGATTTAATTAAATTCGCAAACCATTGAGCGTTTGCTTCGGTTTGAATCCCTATTAATAAACTCCACACTAAAATATGCAAAATCGTTTTTTTCATTTTCAAGCCTTAAGTTTTCTTACAAAGGCTTCAAAATTATGCCATCATCTAAATCACTCAAAAAATGCTCGGAATGCTGGATTTCGAGGATATTTTTGTAACTATTACAATATAATTTAGGATAATTCTACAATGTCAATTTTTATAATGTTAAATAATTTTATACACGATTTTGTTGTAGCACTTTTATTTTCAATTCTGTTAGTGATGAATTGGATATATTTGCAAAGCAAAAAGAAAAATTTCTCAATCCGGAAAGATTTTGCCAAAGAGATATTCAGCTACTTGAATAAAACCACTATTTGGATTTGGGCTTTGATAATTGTTGGAGGGATCATAAGAACTATCAGCTACAAAGAATTTGAGTGGAGTGAAGCGGCGGGGAAAGACCAAATACCGGCGCTAATCATTAAACATATTTTGCTTGTAATTCTTGTTATATTTGGAACGATGTTACAATTAAGGTTACGAAAGATTTTTAAAAAGGAAAATTAGTTTTGATAAATAGAAAGAAAATATTATTCATCACGCCACCTTATCATTCAGGAGTAGTCGAATCGGCGGGACGCTGGATGCCGCTTTCGTTTGTATATCTTGCCGGTGCTGCACGTGAAGCCGGATACGAAGCCGAGATTTACGATGCGATGACAAAACAACACACCCTTGACGATATCCGACAAAAACTTGAAACTACTGATGCAGATTTCATCGCAATAACTGCCATAACTTCGTCGTTCCCCGCCTCCATTGATGTTTTGAAGTTGGCAAAAAATATAAATCCAAAAGTAACAACAATATTAGGAGGCGTTCACCCGACTTTCTGTTATGATGCAATATTAGATGAACATTCCGATTGTGTCGATTTTATAATTCGTGGTGAGGGTGAAAATACTTTAAAAAACTTACTCGTTGCAATCGAGCAAAATCAGTCTCTCGAAACAACAAACGGGCTGGCTTACAAAAATAACGGGTCGGTAATTGTAACAAAGCCGCAGCCGTTCAGCGATGACCTTGATGGTTTACCAACAGCGTGGGATTTGATTGATTGGGAGGATTACAACTATTTCGTGATTCCAAATTCGCGGCTTGCAGCTATAAGCTCATCACGCGGATGCACGTTCGGTTGCACATTTTGTTCGCAGCAAAAATTCTGGAATAAAACCTGGCGTGGAAGAAACCCTGAAAATGTTGTTGCCGAAATCGAAATGCTTCATAATAATTACGCGGCTAACGTTTTTCTTATAGTAGATGAATACCCTACAAGCGACCGGAACCGCTGGGAAGATTTTTTGGATAGATTAATTCAAAAGAATCTGAACATTTATCTTCTAATGGAAACAAGAGTAGAAGATATTGTTCGTGATAAAGATATTTTATGGAAGTATCGGAAAGCCGGTATCGTTCATATCTACATCGGCGTTGAAGCAACAAACCAAGACACCTTGGATATTATAAAAAAGGATGTAAATGTAACACTCTCAAAAGAAGCGATTGATTTAATAAGAGAGCATCGGATGATTTCTGAGACTTCATTCGTATTAGGTTTTCCTTGGGAGACAAAAGCGACGATTAAAAAAACACTCGAACTTGCTCAACATTACAATCCCGACTTTGCACATTTTCTTGCAATCACTCCTTGGCCCTATGCCGATATGTACGGAGAAATGAAAAACCACATCGAAGTTTGGGATTACTCGAAATACAATTTGGTGGTACCGATAATCAAACCTAACAGTATGACTCTCGAAGAAATACGCTCGGCAATGGTTGATTGCTATAAAAAATACTACGCCGGAAAAGCATTAGACTATATAGGAGAGAAAGATATTTTTAAACGCGACTATTTACTCAGGTCAACCAAACTGATAATGATGAATTCGTTTTTAACGCAATACTTAAGAGCCGGTAACTCCGAAAAAGGCGGCAGCCTCTTCCCTTCGAGTGTAGCAAAGTTGATACAAGAGATAATTTAGATGGTTGCCTTTCGCTCAAATATTTATAAATTCCGGATTGGTCATTAGAGAATTATTAGATTAACACAAGTTGACCGCTCGTTGAGATAAACCGTTAAAACGGTTCAGAAAATTAACTCTTTTCTCCTTAAGAGGTTGTTATCATGTTAATTTCAAACTCCCAATTTCTGATTAAGTTCAAACAACCTCAGAAATCGGGAGTTTATCATAGTCATTACCCCGTTAGTCCAAATTTAACGCAGGAGTAGCCCCGTCCCGACAAAAGTCGGGATGGGATTTCTGCTCAACTGACTTCGTCACTTGATCATCAACATCTTCTGCACACTAGTAAATGATTGCCGTTGCTCACCATCCTCATCGATACCCTCAGTTACAATGCGGTAGAAATATACACCCGAAGCAAAGCGTGTTGCATCAAATTCGATCTCAGTCCCGCCTTCGTCAAATGCTTGACGGTCGAGCAATGTTTTTACTTCTCGACCTAAAATATCATACACCTTCAAAGTTACAGTTGCAGATATTGGCAGATAGAACTCGATAGTTGTAGTTGGGTTGAATGGATTAGGATAATTCTGATAAAGCTCGAATTCATCCGGTATTGTAGATGCGATCTGATTCAGCGACCTTGGTATGGGACGATACGATGTATCGCGCTCCAGGAACGGAACTTCAGCTATAGGTCTAACTCCAGTTAAAACTAATCGAGAGGCGAATGATACCGTATCCAATGGACCAACAAATGCTCGGTTAATTTTATACAGTACAGAATAAAGTGCAACCGCACTGCCGATAGAAGAACTGTCTCCGTACGTCATGTAAACATTGGCAAGAGAATCAATTTCGTGTAAGTGCATGTTGTGGAGAGTATGACCAACATCAAGATAGCGCAGGGATCTCCACGGTGTTGGTTCAACACCCATAGGTTTAGAAAAACTATTTGTTCCCTGAGTCACAACTTCTTCCTTAAACGGTGGAGTAATACCTATATCGCTTGCATAAAGATTCAGTTTGAATGCAATCAACTCTGCAAAAAGTCGGTTACTTTGTTTATCGGGTGTCAGTTTTTTGATAGCCCCAAGCATTTTCTTGTTATTATCGAAAGAATCAAACCTTCTTGGTGGACCGTCGTGTCGTTTACCGCTTCTTCCGGGTGTTAGTGAACCATATAAGTCGCCGTGTTTTGCAAAAGCTACGTAAGCAACTTGTCTTGTCCTAGCATTCGGATCGGCAACGCCGATAATCAGAGGATTAGTTCTGTTAAAAGGATAGCTACTGAACACTTCTTTTCTTAGATTGGCAGTATTCGGTAAACCGAAACCAAATGCCTGCCAATCTGGATGCTTGATTCCTTTTATATTACCTAATATTCCTTCTTCAGTTCCTTCGAATTCACCTTCCCAAACAACATTATCAGCTAACCACCACCATTTTTTAACCAGTTGTTTATGTGATTTTTTTGTGAAACACCAAATTTCGGCAGAGCTTCCTGTGTTGACAAAGCCGTCAGTAAATTTCCAAATATATCCTCTCCCATCTATATTTTCTGTCTGTTTAAAAGGTTGATGAGATTTAAATCCAATCACAGGTTTCTTGAATTCAACATATAATGCTTTTGGTGGATTACGATGACTGTAGTCATTGTTAAAAGTAAAGCGCCAATTATTATAGACTGCTTTTCGTTTGACCTCTTTTTTAATAATTAAGCTCTCCGGACAAAAAGTTCTGTACTTCGTACCATCCCCAATGTAACATTCTAATAAAATTCTTGAAGGAGAATCTGCTGCGTTATGGTCAAATTCTATAGCAGTTTGGAATAAGTTTGGCACGCCAACAGGTGCAATGAAGTGTAAAATGAACTTTATACTATCACCCGGATTAATAGTTGCATTAGGTGGACTTACTCTTATTTCAGATCCAATACTTCTAATCCCGGAAATAATTAATGAATTTTCTCCCCTGTTAAAAACTTTAATACTATCTAACTTTAGGTTGCCTGCTAAAACCGAACCTAAATTCACTTGATATTTCAACGTACTAAATACAGGATCAATTGCTAAAACCGGTCTTTCAAATGTACTCCTGCTGAATGTTCCGGCGACAATGTACCAGGTACCGTCCCTCTGCATTAATTCCATATCCAGAATTTGTGTTGCTACTGGCATCCCTTTATTCCAACGCACCCAATTTGTTTCATTTGTAATCGTAGAGATAAAGGCACCTCTATCAGTTCCTAAATAGACTTTACCACCATATTCTATCAAGGCATTTACCGGAACATCGGGTAGATTACCTGTAATATTATACCAATTAATTCCATTATTTGTAGTTTTATAAATTTTTTTATCATCCCCGATTCCATAGAGCAACGCATAAGCCCTGTCGATAGTTAAAGTTCCCAAACACACCCTCTTAACAAGCTTATCAGGTAAACCATTTGAGATATAATTCATGGTCCAACTTTGCGTGGATAAATTGAACGTAAAACCTGCCACTCTTTGATAAATATCATTAACAGGAAGATAAACAAAATTTCCATCCGACCTGGCAGTCGGTCTTCCGACGGGTGCAAAAGATTGATAACTACCCATTCTAGACCAACTATCACCATTGTTAGACGACCAATAAATGTAGGAACCGGCATTAGTGAATAATTTCCTACCGAAAATACTAGAATGAGAAACTGAAATATATGTATGCCAGAAACTCTGTGCATCATCCTGATTAGTTCGCATTGGTTCATCTATACCAGACCAATTTATACCATCATTAATGGTTCGGGTTCTCCATTCACCTCCATTGTGAGTAAAATAATAATTGGCAGGATATATTTGATCGATTGCCGCATCGATACCATCACCACCTCTTTTCATTACCCACTTATTCGGATTAGCGATTGATGTTGCAACGTTTCCGTTATCCTGAGTTCCTCCGCACTGGAGTTCTCCACCATCCATTTCGACGGCAATATTATAAAATTGTGTTATAGGCAGAACTTTATTCATACTGGAATTCCAATTACTTCCCTCATCGTCAGTAAAGAAAACACCGCCATCGCATCCGACATATAACATACTATTCACATAGAGGAGAGCATGGATATCCGGGTGAACAGCTTGCGGATTGTTTCCTACGGATGTCCAGTTTGTACCTCCATTACTGGATCGAATCAGAAATATCCCTCCTGCCCAAACTATGTTTTGATTTGTCGGGTGTACGAGAATTACATTATTGTAACCCTGTTGGCTTAGGTAATCTGAGGTCGTTGAGAATTTCGGATCTGCAGGAGTAATATTTGTCCAACTCTTACCGGAATCATCTGTACGATATACGCCTAAAACCTTGCCTCTATCCGCAGGATTTCCGAACTGGACATAAGCTCTTGCTGGAACACTTGGTGAAATTGCCAGGACTATTCTGCCAATTTTAGTCGAATCCAATCCAGGAAATAGTTTGCATGGAATTTTTGTTTTTGTTAATCCTTGATCCGTTGATTTCCAAATCCCTTGCTCGGTAACACCTATCAAGATATAACTTAGATTCTTTCCGATAGCGATATCACAGCAATTTGCATGGACAAGTTTATTCCAGGAATTTCCATAATCAGTGCTACGAGAGATACCCCCATTCCCCACTACGAATAACAAATTATTTTGCATGACAACCTTTGCCACACGCGAAAAATTTGCAGGCATATTTATTAATTCCCAATTTTGTCCGCCATTAGTAGTCTTAAATACTCCGGCGCCATCTGACTGAAGCGTTATCACTTCTCTATATTCCCCCGTTCCCAAAAAAATCATGTTAGGGTCGGTAGGATTTACTGCAAATCCACCAACAGTTAGAGCGGGGACTTTATCACTAATCGGATTAAAAAAATCGTCCGATTGTCTCCACAATCCTCCGTTGCCAGAACCTAAGTACAATCCAATCCCCGGATAATAATCCAGTGAAGTTACTCTACCCGAATAATGCTTAAGAATTCCACTACTGTTATGTTCTATACCGAAAGGACCTTTTTGAACCCACGGTTCGAATGCTGCACTTATTATTTTCCCATTTTTATCGATTACGGTAAGTGACTGTTCATCGGGTGTTTGACTTATTTCTTCTACAGCTTGACGCTGCATTTCAGGTGTCCACGCGTTGTAAGGGTAATACCAATCTTTAAAGTAGCCGCCTGGAGGTTCAGCTTTAACCGTTTTTGGTAGTTGAATGGAGTTTTTATGATATAGAAAACTTAACAAGAAAAAAATGGCGACAATGAATATTATTAACGCGCTTTGTATAAATCGTTTCATGGTTTTATCCTTTCTCGTTTTTATCAATTATATAATTATTCATCATTACAAACATCAGATGGAGCCCACTTTAAAAGTGGACTCCATCTCAATTGGTCACTTCATCAATATCATCTTCTTAACGACTGTATAATTTTGTCCATTCATCAATGAGGTCGCCTGAATTTTGTAGATATAAACTCCTGATGAATGAGATGTATTGGTTGACCATTCTACATACCAACTACCAGCGTCCGATATTTCATCGACTAAAACAGCAACTTCCTGACCGAGTATGTTGTAAATACTCAAGTGTACGAAACTGGGTTCAGGTATATCGAAACCGATTGTAGTTGATGGATTGAATGGGTTTGGATAACAATTGTGTAAATTAAAATCAGTCGGTATCATTTCAGCGATCTGATTATTTTCTGTCTTTGAACCACTCGCTGGTAATGGACAACCCAAGTTATTCACCGTATCGAGTCGAGATGCCAAAGGTTCAGCTATCTTTGATATGAAAGCATCCTGAACTTGTACAAGTACATCTATCGGTGTGAACGGGAAACCGTTCAATGCACAGCTATTCAGGAGTGCCGCCACAGAATGCCTCGCCAACTTAGCAAATCCTCCACCACCTAAACTTATAGCGTCGGACATTGTTATATTTTCTTTCAGCTTCACTGCCTTTATTTGTAAAGCAGTTAAACCAAATACATTTCTGTAAAGCTGTGTAGTTATCCCTGTTGCAGGATTGTAATAAAAAGGATTCCCTAATATTCCGATATTTTCCTTTACACATAGGGATGTGTTGTCACTCGGTTGGTCCCAGTATTGTTTCGAATTCTTCCAAAACCCGGGTGAGCAGCCCTCAGCAATCTGGTAACAACTAAGTTCTGTAACAGCCGTATCAGAACACCCACCTTCCTCTGTGGCTACAACTATAAATGTTCCCATACCACTACCTGCTGTGTAAACAACGCAGTTTGTATTACTACCGTCGGTTATGATCCAATCGTTGTTATCGGATGTAACCGTCCAGTTAAATGTCAATTCGTTTACATCTCCGTTTACTGCAACGCATAAAACATTAACAGGTTTGTAGCAGTGTGGAGCTGTGTCTGGCTGCACGATAGATTGAATTATTTTATTCGGCTGATTTATTGTAACTGATGCTTGAGTTGTGCATTCGCCCGATGTCGCAAAGACGGTGTAAACTCCTGCAGGTAAGCCGGCGAAGTTTCCATCTGACTGCCAGTTTTCTTTATCGAGAGAATATTGATACGGAGGGACACCATACATTCCGGTTGCAGATATTGAGCCATCCGATCCGCTGCACGATACATCTTCCTTATGCACGCATAGAGTGAATAATGCAAATACTTCAACAAGAGGTGGAATGTATCCGCTTTGGAGTATGAATGTATCACTTACAGCAGCATCGATCACAGATTGACCTAAAGAAGCAGTCAAGCTCAGTGCGGGTGAATTAGAATTTCCGCCGCCTCTATCTTGCACCGACCAAGGATGCTCGACATCCTGGGCGGCAGCAAACACGCATCCTCCAAGAATGAGCAGCATTAATATGAATATTTTATTTTTCATTTTTTTGCCCTTTCCTGTTAGCGTATGTCTGGAACTTTGGGTGTCTCAACCTCTGGTAGATCTGCATCCCTTATATCCAGCGGTGGTGGAGGTGATGATATTGGCTCATCTATTTCCGATGGTATTGGTGGATGCACTTCATGGATTACTTCTGATTCTGCTTCTTTCATCATAGGTGATTCTGGTGGGATATGCAGAGCTTCTATACCTCGTTCTTTCGCTAAGCCAAAAGCTTCGGGATGCAGGTACTTGCCGCGCTCTTCTGTCTTCTTATCTTCTTCGATTGGGATGCGATTTTTCTCGGCAAAAGCATCTTTACGGATACCTGTTACTTGCCAGGAGATTTTCATACCGGAATTTCCGCCTGCAATTGCGAAACTGTTATTTCGGACTTCTTGCGCGATATAAAGATTTGGACCTGGTGCACCGATTGCAGTTAGTTGATAACGAAATTCTTTATTCAACGCACCAAACCATTCAGGTAATTGCACAACGGCTTCGCCTTTATCGTTTAAAGTAATATTGCCGTTATATATGTTCATCATATCAGGCGATTCGACAAACGAGTGGTAGAGATATTTGTTTTCGGGGTTTAAGGGATGATCGATTTTAAATGAGCCGCCGCCTTTTGATAATGTTCCGCTTACATATACATTTTGATAAACGTAAAGGTCGTCTAATATTTTTACATCCCCATCAAATTTTCCCGCATACCCAATAGGTGCATATCCATATATTGCAATACCATCGTCTGTAGCATTATAACCGTACACTCCGAAGCCAGTTGCTGAATTACTTCTTCCATATACACCATAGTTAATACCAGACGTTGCTTCCGCAGTACCGTAAACTCCATAGCCAGAAGAAGACATACTTTTTCCATACAGACCATAATTTATACCGCTCGTGCCATCGGCTCTGCCATAGGTTCCGAGGTATGGTGAAATACCTTGAACGCCTCGGCCACTTGAAGAATTACTTTCTCCATATACACCATATGTTGTACCACTTGAGGTGGTTGCGATGCCATATAATCCGACACCCGAACTTGAATGTGAAACTCCATAAACACCACGGGTGCTACCGCTCGCAGCGCTCGCAAAGCCATAAACACCAGAACCAAAAGTTGAAGAACTATTTCCAAGCACACCAGCAGTTGCACCGCTTAAAGCAGTTGCCCAACCAAAAACACCCGTACCACCTGTAGATAGAGATACTCCCCTGACACCATCTGCGATTCCTGTTGTGTTTGTCGCCCTACCCTCAATACCGTACTTAGGAGCATAACCAAAAACACCATAACCAGAAGTTGAAGAACTATTTCCATACACACCAGCAGTTGTACCGCTTAAAGCATCTGCCCAGCCATACACACCGTAGCCAGAAGTTGAATTACTTTGTCCATACACACCATAATTTGTGCCGATCGTGGCAGTTGCCATGCCGTATGTACCAATGTATTGCGAAACACCTTGGACACCATAACCAATTGGAGAATTACTTTTTCCATACACACCATAATTACCACCGCTTGAGGCATTTGCTAAGCCATACAAACCGCGGCCAGATGTTGAATTGCTTTGTCCATACACACCATAAGTTAAGCCGCTTGAGGCATCTGCCCAGCCGTACACCCCGCGACCAGATGTTGAATTACTTTGTCCATACACACCATAACCAGTGCCAGTTGCAGTTGTGCTCGTTACTTTGAATGCGGCTTGTCCACCTGCAGGTTCCACGCTCCCCTCATACGGCAGTGTAAGTCCACCGCCGCCGCCCGGAGTTTGCCAAACTACATTAGCGCCGTCGTATATTAACGCTTGACCTGCTGAAGCGCCGGTCTTACTAATATTTATTGTTGCTGTCGGTCCGGTCGGGTCGGTTACTTCTAATCTACCATCTGTATTTTGAATTGCCGATACACCGCCACCTCCACCACCGCCAGCGTGTATGAATATTGTATCTAAGTTGGAAGTAATAGCAGCGCCATCTTTCCCAACAAGTTTTATATGGTCGGTTATTTTGTTCAAACTGCGAACAACCTGTGAGTTAGCAATATCGCCGCCCAAGATCGTGCCGTCAAGAATTTTACCCGTAGTTACAGCATCGGGCGCGATGTTGGGATCGGGATATGTACCGGTTAAATCGCCGCCCGCAGGTCCGACGGGATTTGCAGTCATCGCATGTATTGCGTTGAATGCATAAGGTGCGGTTGTCAGCTCGTACCGAGGCGAAAAAGTTTGAGGAACAGAAATATCAGGTCCGGCAAGAACTGTGATTTCAACGAAAATTGCTTCATCGAAAATCAAAGGCATCGGTCCTAATACAACATTGAATGTTCCTTTACTAACCGGAACTCCGTTTTTTGTTTCAGTATGTTTTAGAATGCCCATTGTGAGAGCATCATAAAAATCGAACTGAATATCGTAATTCCCATCCGCAACAAAAGTGCAGGATGTAGTTTTCAATAATCCCTGATAAGAGAATTTTTGAGGAACTTGCGAAGCAACGGTTGCCGTTGCCAGGCAAATTGCCAGGAAAATAGTTAAGTGTTTCATTTTTGTAACTCCTTATTTTGTTGTTAGTTGATTGTTGATTGTTAATTGACCATTAGCAATTGGCAATTCATTATTTAGCTCATTTATTCCATCGCTTTTTATTCGTCATTTGTCTAACATCTGACTTCTGACATCTCTCACTCATCGTAATTCTCCAATCGATTTATTTTCCGTTGACTTCTTTTCTTCAGCCAGTGATTTGACGACTGTTTCTAATTGATGTAATCGAGCCGTGAGTTCTTCGTTCTTTGTTTTAAGTTCTTTATTCTCCGCTCTTAGCTCTACGCTTGTTTTATACAACTCTTGAATCGCCGCAAGCGCCACACCTGCCGGGTCAATTGTTGAAATTGTTATCTCATCTTCACCCAAACCGAATGCTGCGTAAAAATCCTGAGCCATCGGACTGATATGCTCTATGCTCGGGTCTTGAGATAGATAACTCCATTGCTTTATGGGAAGGTTTCCAACTTTCTCGAGTATATTTTTTGTATTGACTAAACGGATGTTCCTTTTTTTTGTGCTATCAGAAGCACTTACCCAAGCATTACTACCGGAAGCAAGTCGTACACCTGCTGTAAGTGCGGCGTTAGAGTATATATACGTTCCGCCAGAGGCACGGATATTAAATTGATT
Source organism: Bacteroidota bacterium (assembly GCA_030682385.1). Taxonomy (GTDB): domain Bacteria; phylum Bacteroidota; class Ignavibacteria; order UBA10030; family BY39; genus JASEGV01. The sequence goes on along the minus strand of JAUXOG010000116.1, from coordinate 1,349 downwards.
AGATACCTCTGAAGAAAAATCCGCATCATTTTGGTCAGCCCATACGAATGCACCATTGTGATTGGCTTTTGCCCGGCGACCTGCGGCAAAGGAATAATTACCCAGTGCAGTATTATAGTTCCCGCCGCTAACTGTTGCATAAAAACCGCTTGCCGTGTTATTCCAGCCGCCGCCAATTGTTGCTCTATAACCACTTGCTACATTGGAGGATCCGCCGCCTACTGTTGCCTGCGAGTTGCTTGCAGTGTTGTATTGTCCGCCGCCGACTGTTGCAGCATGTTCGCTTGCGGTGTTGTTCAATCCGCCGCCGACTGTTGCATGTTCACCGCTTGCCGTGTTATCAAAGCCACCGCCAACTGTTGTGTAATAATTGATTGCCCTGTTGCTCTCGCCGCCGCTAACTGTTGAAGAAATTCCGCTTGTTTTGTTGTCGAAACCACCGCCGACTGTTGCATACCCCGAATTTGCCTTATTGCTTCTACCACCACCAACGGTAGAGTAATCACCAATTGCAGAGTTTGAATCTACCTCAGCTCCTCCACCACCGCTCACTACTGAAAATTGTCCGCGTGCCCGATTTTGATTACCGCCACCGACCGTTGCATAATCACTGCTTGCGGTGTTGAATCTGCCGCCGGCAACTGTCGTTGCAAAACCACTTGTTAAATTCTGAGAGCCCCCACCAATAGTTGAACGCTCACCAGTCGCTAAATTTATTCTACCGCCTCCGATCGTGGAGTGACTTCCTATTGCAGAGTTTGAATCAGATAAAGCATCTCCACCGCCGCCAGAGACGACTGAATAAGCGCCTCGAGCACGGTTATACCTCCCCGCTGCAAAAGCATCAATTCCGGTATTAATATTTCCTGTTCCAAAATTACCTTTGCCCATTGTGATGGCTGGATTACCTGTGTTGGTTATCGCACCGGTCATTATCCCGCCTGAAAGCGGTAGATATGTTCCTGCTCCGGGAGTGAAATTCAGGTTTTTTGGATCAATTGTACTATTAGCAATGTCAATTCCTGTAATTGTAGCATCAACAATCTTAACAGAAGTTACCGAATTATTTGCGAGGTCAGCAGTTGCAATAGTTCCGTCAACTATTTTTACAGATGTAACAGAATTATCACCCAAATCAGCAGTGACGATTGTTCCATCAGTAATTTTAGCACTTGTGATTGCGTTGTCAGCAATCTTGGTTGTGCCTACTGCTGCATCTGCAATTTGTGCGGAGGTGATGCCTGAATTCTTCACGTTGATTGTGGCAGTAGGACCATTGGGGTCGATTATGTCGAGTGTGTTGTTTGTGTTTTGTACTCCTTGAATTCCGGTTCCACCGCCGCCGCTTC
>JAUXOG010000114.1 GCA_030682385.1 Bacteroidota bacterium | reverse complement strand
TCATCCGTTCTGCCCAATTCATCTTTAAAATATTCATACAAGAATTTAAGATAAAGCTCGTAAGGAGTTATGTTTTGATTTAACCAGGTTTTATTATCAATCGTTTGAATATATTTTTCACTTACATCAACCGAGTCTCTCCAGAGTTCTTCAAATTTTTGTTTGGCAAACTCATAATCAGCACGGTTTTTTAATTCAACATTAAACTCAAGGTTATCAATCAAACCTGCTTGTGTGAAATTGCTTGAACCTGTAATAACGCGGCCAACGTCTCTGTCATCTTCAACAAACGTCATTATATACAGTTTTGCGTGAATGTTTTGGGTAGGGTATGCTCTAATTTCTAACTTTTTATTTTTAAGCCACTCGGTAAATTTTATTATTCCTTTTTCAACTTTTTGATTATCGTCCGAATCCTCCAATTCTTTCTCTACAGCATTTTCGAATTCTTGTTTCGTTTCGGCATGAGAGAATTGAAATGATTGTGGTTCTTCTTTCTTGGATTTCTTAATCAAATCGTAAACTTCTCGGTTTGTATTTATTCCAATTAGAATTCTGATTTTTTCTGTGTCTTCTAACGACTCATAAATTGAATGAAACCCACTAGTATAAAAATATCCAACAAGGCAATCAAAAAGTTGAGTGTCCTTGATTAACACTTCAAACCTATTTTTAAGGTTCTGATTTTCTTCGTTTGTTATAAAAGTAAGGTCGGTCGAATTATTCATGTGCTTTTTTCTTTTTATATTAAAATATAAAAATATTTCCACGATAATCAAATAATTCCCTGACAATTAGTAGCAACAATTCCGGTATAAGAACGTGACAATACAAACAAAACTGGAGTTCTGCTGATTCTTACATTCCGTACATCGCTATAATTTCGTCTTTCTTCTTGTCGAGAATTTTGTACTTCTCACGTTCACCAATTCTCATTTTCTCCCCTTCACCCTTTCGCAATTCACGGTCTTAATATAACTTTCAGCGCGTCGCCTTTCATTATAGCGTTGATGCCTTCATCAACTTTTTCGAGCGGTAAATCGTGCGTGATGAATCCTGTTTTAACGAATTTTTTGGCAAGACCTTTTTTCAGAATTTCAGTCATAACATCCCACGTGTCCCATACTCTTCGTCCGATAATGCCTTTGATTGTTACACCGGGGAATATTATATGCTTTGCGAAGTCGGTTACCATTTGTCCGCCGGGTATGCCGAGTAACGAAATTGTTCCACCCATCCTAATAACTTTAAAAGCATCCTCGTAGGCTTTGTAGTTACCCGACATTTCTATAACCGCATCAACACCGGCATTGTTAGTTTCTTCTAAAACTGTTTTGTAAAATTTTTCTTTCTCCCGGTCAATCGAAACATCAAAGCAATGCTTAGCTCCATACAACCGAGCAAGTCGGAAGCGGGAATTTTCTAACTTGTCATGCGTAAACTCGCCGTGCGAAGCATCGGTAACAAATATTTTTTTTGCTCCTAGATATTTCGCCACTGCTGTCGCCATTAATCCCTGAACACCGCAACCTAATATCGCAACCGATTTTCCCTTAACATCAACCGATTGTACAGTATGGGTTGCATTTCCGATTGCATCCATAAATGCAATTACTTCGAGGGGGATATCAGTTTTATAAAATAGACGAATATTTTCGACAGGCAAAGTTAAGTATTCAGCATACGAGCCATCGCCGTGTAAACCTCTGATAATTGTATTCTGACAGACATGATAATCGCCGGCTTTACATTGAACACATTTGCCGCAGGTAACATGCATTTCGGCTGAACAGTAAATATACTTATCTAAAAATTTGAAAAAGTTTGGATCGCTTGCAAGCTGAATAGGGCTGCGCCTGCCTACAAATTTTTTAACAACAGAGATGCCTTTTACCTGATCAATCAACATCTGTGCAAGTTGAAGTTTTGCTTTTGCACCCGCATCGACAATTTTGCCGCTAAACTCGTGCCCGACAATAACGTCCGGTGTGTCTAAAATCATCATCGAATCCTTGAGCGAATCTTTTGCGTTATAAATTCCCACGTCGGTTCCGCAAATTGCTGTCGCTAATACTTTAATCTTCACTTCATCGGAATTTTTTATTTCAGGGATTTCCTTTTCAGTGAGTTTAAAACCTTTGTGCCAATCCTTCCCCGGATATGGCTTTTCTTTAATAACTGCTTTCATTAGTTGCATTGTTGATCCTCTAAAGTTTATTTTTTATTCTTCTTCCACACTTGATAATTTTTCTGTAAATCAATTAAAACTTCTTTATCGATCATATTATCATCCCGGACACGCTCATCATAATTTTCCCAGTACATAAAATCTTTTAAAGTCTTTTTCGTAAAATCGTCGAACTTACCATTGATTTCTCCCTTGTAAAAACCTCGATCCTTCATAATTGTTTGTAATTCTTTACACAATTTTTCGTCAATCACAATCAAATTATTGGGGTTGGACTTAAAGAAATATAGTTTGTGAATTTCATATAGCCGCTTCAATTCGGCGAGTGGAGTTAGATGGTCGTAAACACTGATATCGATGAAATTATCTAATTCACCGCCGTAACCAGCACCTTTGCGGACGACTAACAGAGCAGCAGATTGCTCGCCTCTTTTATCGCCGCCGGCTTTACCACCGGCAATCAAAGCTTCTAACAACCTGTCCGATAACGGCCCGCGAGTACTCTCGAAAGTTTTTGATAACGCTGCGATGGTTTTAATATCAACAATAATATTTCCTTGAGCAGCAAAATTTTTTCCCGTTACGATTTCGCCTTTGCCGGCAATACTTTTTCCTGCTTGCCCTCCAGCCCAATCAAAACAATTTTTTCCTGTCCAAGTTGCTGAATTCCCTTTTGCATCTACGATACCAACTTGTCGTTCATCTCTTAGTGAATCGTTGGCTATTAAAATTTTCAGAGCTTCTTCGGCAGTGGCGCCGTTTTTCATCAGTGCCAATCCTTTGGGACCGTAGCTTGTGTTTGCTAACGATTGAGTCGCGATTGCCCCCACACCTGCCTCAGCCCAAGGAACAATGGGACGAACGTTCGGAAATTTTGATTGAACTGCCACACCTAAATCGCCTGTTTGTGGATCGTAACCAACGATTGAAAAAGTTGAAACTGAAATTTCTTTTGGAGATAATAATTTTTGATTTTCGGAATAAGTAAATAAAATCGCTGATATAAGAACAGTTACTGCAATAAAGATAATTTTCTTCATAACCCCTCCTATGTTTGTTTACTTTTTAATTAACCTCGCAGCAAAGGAGCCGTCGATATGGTGCTTATGAGGATACGTTTCGACACATTTATTTTCGTTTACCAAAATATGGTTTATGTATTTTGCAGCATCCTCGATTACAAAATCTGTATGAGTTTTTAAGAACTCTTCTATAATCATAAAATTTTCTTCCGGTTCTGTAGTGCAAGTGCTGTAAACGATAGCACCTCCAGGTTTCAATAATTTTGCTGCGTTATTAAGTAATCCGGTTTGGAAGACGTTCAATTTGAGCAAATCATCGGGTTCTCGTTTCCACTTTATATCCGGTTTTTTTCGCAAAACACCGAGTCCGGAACAAGGAACATCCACTAAAATTTTGTCGGCACTTTCTAACTCAAGTTCGCTTGCATCGCCAACAACATATTCGACTATATCTATTCCAAGCCGGTCACAACTTGTACGAATGAGATTCAATTTATGGTCATACTTATCGACTGCGATAATTTTGCCTTGATTTTTCATAATCTCAGCAAGGTGTGTGGTTTTCCCGCCGGGAGCTGCACACATATCAATCACCCGTTCGCCCGGTTGCGGGTTCAACAAAATTGATGGCAGGGCGGCGCTTTCGTCCTGAATTGTAAAGTATCCGCTTTGGAAATAATTCAACTCCGACAGTTCGGAAAGATTACGCACTCTGAGATAATAATCGATATACTCAGACCCTTGATATGATAACTTCGCTTCTTCAAGGGATGACAAAAATTTTGCGGGTTCAATTTTGAGCCGGTTAATTCGAATTGTGATTTCCGGAATTTGATTGTTTGCCAGGAGAAGTTTCTGAGTATCTTCAAATCCAAAACGTGCCAACCATTTTTTTACCATCCACGTTGGATGTGCATAGTAAACACCTAAATAATGTACTGCATCCACCGCAGGGTCGGGAAACTTTATTTCATCTATGTTACGGATTATAGTACGAAGAACTGCATTTACAAGATTGGCAGCCTTCTCTCCATTGAGCCGCTTAATAAACTCGACTGCTTCGTTGACTGCTGCGTGGTGCGGTATTTTTTGTAGAAATAAGATTTGATAAGTTGCAACTCGCAGTGCATTTTTTAAATTAATCTCGGACTTTACGTAATTTCCGTGATAGAACCCGTTGATTACCCAGTCGAGCCGGCTTCTCCATCGGATAACACCATGAACAATTTCATTCAATAAACTTTTATCTAAATCCGAAACCTCCTTATTTCGCAGCTCGGTATCAAGCAGCTTATCGAGATATGCGTCGGTTCTTTCTATCCGATTTAAAATTTTGATGGAAGTCCCGCGAACACCTTCGTATATATTTTGTTGATCGGTTAATATCATAATGTATTTTATAGTATGCCTGTTTGTTTACGTTCGGTTTGTGTGTCATCGAAAACTATTTTTACTAATTCTTCATATTCTTTGGTAAGTTGGACATTGCGACGCGCCATAACAATTTTTGCAGTATCGATACTCATTTCAAATGAATTTGTTTTTAACGGTCCCGAACCGCTCCCTCTCGTAAAGGATGGAATATACCGGGGAGGTAAGCCAGCACTGTATAGGTTACAGAAAACTCCAACCACAGAACCTGTATCAAACATCATATTGATACCCGTCTTGGAATGATCTCCAAGAATTGTTCCGAAATGTATCAATCCTGTATTTATTAACTTCCCGTTGATAGTAACTTTGATTGGAGAATAATTATTTTTCAGATCGCTGTTATTCGTATCGGCGCCGATATTAACCCAACTTCCTACATACGCATGCCCTAAATATCCATCGTGCTGTTTGTTCGAATGCGATTGGATAATTGTTGAGTCAACTTCGCCACCAACTTTGCATGAATCACCGATTGAAGTATTACTGTAGATTTTTGCACCAATTTTAATTATCGAATCATCACCGATATAGACCGGACCTGTAATTACCGAGTTTGCCATGATCAGAACATTGGCGCCAATGATTATCGGGCCGTTTGATGCATCCAAAACAACGCCGGGGTGGATTTCAGATTCCCGATCCATTATTATGTTTTGACGATTTAGTAAGTGTACACCTTTATGTATTTTCCCTAAAATTGTTTTCCCCTTCATTTCTTTAGCGAGAAGATAAAAGTCGTTCCCGATTTCATCACCGTTAAAAGTAATTAAATCCCACGGATAATTTGCAACCCGTGCATCTATGTTATGTATCGGAATATTTTTAAAATTAGAAACTTGAAATAAAGGAAAGGGATTCCCGAGCCAATATTTTTTCATCGACTCTAACGTTTGAGGAGTAAGGTATGCAGCAACAATGGTATCGCCGCTGATAAATAATTGATCGATACTCTTCTCAAACTTTATCTCTTTAAAAAAATTTTTATCTGCAATTATCCGACCGTTAATAAATAAAGAATAATCTGTTGGAAAATTGTTAATATCTTTTTTAGGGTATGATTCTTTGGTAACGCCGGTCAACTCTTTCCGTGTGTGTAAACCGGTTACTTTGTTTTTAAGATATTTTTCAATTTTCTCTTTCAGCGACAGAGCCCCGCAACGTAAATCATACACAGGTCTGAAATATGTCAGCGGTAAAAAATTTTTGTAACCTTCATCTTCAAAGATATATATCTTCATATTTTATTTGTGATTGTTAAAGGGTTTCAATCAGACTTAAATAAAAAACGGAATGCAAGTTATACATTCCGTCTTTTAAAACACACTCGTACCGACTCCGTTTAAACTGTTGGAGTTTCTTCTTTTGATTTAGAATACTTGCGGTTGAATCTTTCGATACGACCCGCTGAGTCGAGTATTTTCTGCTTCCCGGTAAAAAATGGGTGGCAAGCTGAGCATATTTCTAATTTTATATTACCAATGCTCGAACGTGTTTCAAATGTATTTCCGCAAATACATGTAACAATAGCTTTTTTATATGTCGGATGAATACCGTCTTTCATTAAAATCTCCTAATATTTTAAATTATTCTGGTGTTAATATATTATAATTTTCTAACAATTGCAAAACGAGTTTAGTTGCCTTTTATTTGAGTAAAATCATTTTACCCATTAATCTGCTTGAATTGGGCGTTTTCAGTTGATAATAATATATTCCGCTTGCCAGATTAGAACCATCAAATTCTACTTGATAATAACCCGGCTGAATGTAACCATTGACCAATGCTTGTACTTCTCTACCAAAAATATCAAACACTTGTAATGATACGAAGCTGTACTCGGGAACTTGATATTGGATGTTCGTTACAGGGTTAAACGGATTGGGATAATTTTGGGATAATTTATATTTCAAAGGGAGTCCCGAATTTTCAAAAACTGCCGTTGGTGTAAAACTTATTTTTTCAGTTGAGGAATAATGTTGCAAACTGTCGTTATCAACTTGCAGAATACGATATTCATATTCTCCGGCATCTACAATTGTACTATCAAAATAAGAATAAGCGTGAGGTTCACCAACACCTGGAATCACTTCAGAATTAATAGTTTGGAAATTTATATCACTTGCTTTTTTCCGTTGAACATAGAAGCCGTAATTATTTTTTTCAGTGAGCGTTGACCATTCAAGTTTTATTCCTTCACCAGTAAGATTTAAAGTTGCTGCGAACGATCCAAAAGTAACGGGCAACTGATCTTCTTTGGCTGTAATCCACATCGGGGCAGTCCATACTCTATGTCCATCCACTTGTTGGACGTAGACATAATAATAATAAGTGGAACCGAGTGGTTGGGTAACAGTAGTAACTAACGAATCCCTGCCGCTCACAGTTGCTAAAACAGTTGGCACAGCCCCGGAACCCGGTACTCCATATCTGATCTCAATTTTAGAGACTACATCACCCGGAGTTGCATCGGAAACTTTAACTTTAATACCAAACGGCGGCGCAGCGGAAAAAATATCGCCCAAAAGATTTGTACCTACTTCGAATCGAACTTGTATATTGTTATCTTCAGAGGCATAAACACGACGATTTCTCAATGCATTTAAAATTTCAGACTTCGTTAAGGAAGGGGCGACTACAACTGTTCGCTGTTGGTTGCTCATACCAAAGTTTGTGTAGTGGTTATCTTGATCAGAACTTGGAGCCACGTGATAACCGAGTTTTAAGAGACTATGATAATAAGATTCATAAGTTGAGCTGGAAGGATCGGTTTGCGTTGTATTAGTTGAAAAAGCTGGACCGCTTTTTAAAGCAACGCCTTTTAGCACACTGTCGATCAAAGTGTTGAATGGACTCGCAATTAAATTATTAAAATCACTTGAACTTGGATGTGCTAAATAAATAAATCCATTTTCCATTGAAACCCGACGCCACAAACCAGCAGAACTTGTAGAATAATCATTCTTTGCTACATAGATGTCGTAAACGCCAGGATTCCAACCAATAAGTTTATTTGTTCCAAAAATTAGTGCGTGTCCTCCATTAGTTGCAAGTGTGCCCCACTCCTGTCCATATAATCCAACAAAGATTCCATCTTTGTTTGCCGTATCAGCTTCAATTACACCTGAGCGCCAGTATGCCAACGTCATATTCAAACTTTCGTTATGGTTGTGGTCAGTAACTGCGAGAAAATTCAAATTATTAGCAACAGTTCTTCCATATTCCATTGCTTTGGCAACAGGAGCTAAGTACGAGGCAGGGGTTTTATCTTTATTCCCATCTGAATACCATGTGTGAGAATGGATGTTACCAAAATAAAAATTATATGCCGGAGTTTGAGCAATTGTAAAACCGGTAAATATCAGTATTAGTGATATAAGAATGAGTAAAGTATTTTTTTGCATTTTTTTTTGATTTAATGAAACATATTATTGAACAAAAGTGTAACGTGGCTTTGGCGGTTGGGAAACAACTGCTGCGGGCTTTTACAAATTTTTGAACTGATGGTCGGAGTTGAACCAACGGACTGTCACGTTCCGAATAACTTTCGGAACGAGGATTCACGTCCCGCTCAAATAACGGGACGGAACGGTTTATTACGAATATTTTAGAGCTGACGGTCGGAGTTGAACCGACGACCTGCTGATTACGAATCAGCTGCTCTACCACTGAGCTACGCCAGCATATTTAATATAGGTAGTTCTAACGATGAGTATCGAACAACGAATCCGCTTTAAGTGAATGAATAGCCCAGAGAAACATCACTTCAAAATTCATAATTCCGTGTTCGATATTCGACATTCATTTGAATTTATAGAACCACACTGTCCTATTTATTTTTCTTCCGCCTTGGGCGGACTGTATTGATTTTTGATTTAGCTTTGAATTTCTTAGCCGCACTCGTAATTGCCTGACGGGCAGCTTGAGCCGAATCCCAACCAAAACTTTTAACCATCTTCCCTTCTAAATTTTTATAGCTTGTAAAAAAATGTTCTATTTCAACAAGCAAATGACTCGGCAAATGGTTTACTTCGGTTACAGTTTTATATGTCGGGTCGTGGACAGCTACGGAAAGTATCTTATCGTCTGAACCGTGCTCATCATACATACGCAACACACCGATCGGACGGACTTCAACTAAAACTCCGGTGCTAAGGGGTTGGTCAATTATTATCAAAACATCAACGGGGTCGCCATCTTCATATAAAGTGCTCGGGACGAATCCATAAGCGGCAGGATAATGCATCGAGGAATACAAAACCCGGTCTAAACGAAATACGCCGAGTTCCAAATCGAACTCATATTTATTCCGGCTTCCTTTTGGTATTTCAACTATCGCGTTGACGATGTCAGGGGAGCGTTTACCGACAGGTAAGTTCTTTAAACTTTGAGCCATAAGAAATTATTTCGCACCCAATCTATCGAGACCTTTTTTAGCATCTTCGTTTTTAGGATCTAATTTCAAAACTATTTTGAACTCCGAAATAGCTTCGGCGGCTAATTTTTTATTTAATTCATCTTCCCCTTCGATGCGCAAATAAATCAAACCGTTTGCCAACCATAGATGACCTTGTACACTTTTTGGATCAAGTTCTATTGCTTTTCTGAAGTGACGGACTGCTTCTTCATCTCTTTTCCTGTTTTCATCGGGATCGTCTGTACGGTTAAGCATAATTGATTGTCCGAGAAGAACACGAATCGATGCATCGTCGGCGCCCGAAGTTATTGCCTTACGAGCCCACTCGGCAGCGGCTGCATATTTCTGCTTCTGAAAATAAAACGAAGCTATCATATTGTATGCTTCAAGAAGTTCGTTTTTGTACTTATCTTTTTGATCACCGATTAAAGCTAATACTTCATCGTATTCTTGTTTAGCAGCATCTAGCGAATCCATAAATGCAAAAGTCTGAGCAAGTTTAAGTCGCGAACCTATATAGGTTGGTCTTAACTCAACTGCCGCTTGAAGAAGTTCCTTGCTGCGTTGATAATTTTTTAATTGAAGATATGAGGATGAAGCATTCAAATAGGCGCTAAGTGATGTTGAATCAATTACTATTTTCTTTTCATACATTGCAGCCGATTCGGCGTATCGCTTTTGCCGCATATACAAAGCTCCGAGGTCGGCAAAAACATCAACTAGGGTAGAATCCAAGGTTAATGCTTTTTCATAAGATTGGATTGCCAATTCCTGCTTGTCCTGACCTTGCTGAGCTTTTCCCAATTTTATATAATCTTCGGCTGTTAATTCAGTTTTTTCTTTTAATTTTGTAAATGCTGTCTCAGATTTTTTAAAGTCTTTCAATTCTACGTAAGCATAAGCAATTATCCTATGAGCATCGAACTTGGTTGAATCGAGTGCCAAAACTTTTTCAGCAACTCTAATCACTTCTTCATAGCTTTTAATTTCGGAGAGTGATTTCATATACAAATATTGCGCATCGAATGAATGAGGACGCAACTCGGTGAGCTTTTTATACATTTTAGCAGCATTTGCAAATTGCTTTGCTAGAAAATAGATATTTCCTAAATCATCGTAAAGATTTGCATTAGTCGTATCGAGCTGAATGGCTGTCAGATAGCTTTTCGCGGCGTCGTTCCATTTTCGCATTTTCTTGTAAGTCTGTGCAAGCTTTATGTGTGCCTCGATTAAGCCCATATTCAAATCGATGGCTTTTTGATATTGTTCAATTGCTGCGGGCGATATTCCTTGTTTAAAATAAATATCTCCGATGTTAATATAAATAAAAGGGTTTTTATCGTCCAACTCTCGAGATTGAGTAAACGCAACGAGCGCTTCATCGAGAGAATCTATTTTAACTAAAGAAGTTCCCATCATAAAAAATAATTCGGGATTCTTCTTATGTTTTTTCATAGAATCGCGAAAATGCTTAAGGGCTTTCTGATAGTTTTCTTTTTTAAACTCCTCTTTCCCTAACTCAAATGAATCTTGAGCATACGATTTGGTAGAGAGAGTTAATAAAGATAATAATAGAAGGCTGATTAAAATGTTTTTTAAGGATTTCATTGCTTTTTTTCCTCTTTATTTAACTGAATAATGCGAACCGGCATCGTTGCTGGAACGAGCCTGTTATTTTGAACAATTTTTTGACCTTGCACACTTGATACGAACGAAACAAAACCACTTGCCAATCCAACACTTTTAATGTTTGAATAAATATAAACTGGAATTTGAAGCGGATAATGATTCCGGTAAACATAAGCTTGCTCGGGTGGGAAATAAATTCCGCTTACACCGAGCGAGTCGGTTACTTCCGATCTATCACTTAGTTCTAAAAATTTTATGTCTGTGTATGATTTGTCGAAATAATTTAAACCCAACATCGCAATAGTGTTCGAATGCGATGCAACTATATCGATTACAGAATCGACTGTCGAGACGGTATAAAAATTATTGGGCAGCGTTTTTGTATTTGAAAATTTGTCAACGCTGTAGTCGTACACATCTGAATTTCGTCCGGGTAAATAAAACTGAAGTTTTGACGACGAGCCTTTCCAGCCCAAATCCTTCCAATACTTCAACTTACCATCGTAAATACTGTCTAACTGTGAAATACGGAGTCCTTTAATTGGATTGTTATCGTTCACAATTAATATGAACCCGCTCTTTGCAATTTCATGAGGATGAATATTTAATTCATGCTTGGTAACAAGTTCCTGCTCGTCTTGGGTTAACTGTCGAGAAATAATTATCAACTCTACGCTATCAGTTAGTAAGTGAGCGACTGCTTCACGTGCTGAAGTGCTATGCACTTCAATATTGGCATCGGTGTAAAGATGTTCGAATCTTTCCGCCAATCCGTCTGCAAGCGGAGCAACGGTTTCTGAGACGAATAACTTCAGAGTTCCTTTTGTGGGCGATTCTTTTTCAGAACCCGAATCGCATCCAATTATTATGAATGCTAGAAGAAAATATTTTAATAAATTATTCTTCATTATTAAACGTTTGTTTACTTTTAGTCCAGATTGTAACTGACCGATAAATTCCATAGAGGATAAATACAATCCCCGTGATAATTCTAAAATTAGAAGGAACATAAGGGGGGAAAATGAGTCCGGCAATAATTCCAATACCTGCAACAATAACTATTGCCGAAACCGTATAACTGAAAATCATCAAAAATTTTGGTGGTTTACGATTCATTTAGTTTTTTAATTTGAATCTGAATGGGATAGATACCCAAACGGCAACCGGGCCATTATTCATGATTGCCGGAGTAAATACCCATTGCATAGCCGCACTTGTTGCAGCTTCGTTAAATATTTCGGCATCGCTTTTTAGAACAACAACTTTTCTTGCTTTACCTTCTTTATCAACCCAAATCTTTACCCAAACAGTACCTTCCATTTGTGCACGTTGAGCAAGTTCTGGATAAATAGGTTTTACTTCTTTTACAACTATCGGTTGTTTTTCGACCGGGACAAAATCGTCAGGGGGTCTATCATCATCAATCCTGATATCCTGTTCAATTTGCACACCGGCACCTAAATCAGCGTCGGAAACCGGAGCTGCCTGTTGACTCATTTCGGTTTGTGTTGCAAAAGTTTGTTCAGGACTCACTTCAGCATCGGGAACAGGAACGGGAACACCTATAGTTGGTTTCGCAGTCGGAGCGGTTATAGCCAACGGAGGTGCAGCTTCAGTGTTAGTTATTGAAGGGGGAGGACCGAGTTCAGACAATTTAATAACACGCATCGTGTAAATCGGCTCGTCGTCTTGTCCGAGATATTCAGCAAGATAGTAACCACCTATGATACTGAAGTGAATTGTAACAGCAATAAGTAAAGCCAGCCCCGAATATCGTCCTGATAAAGCGCGAAGTTCTTGCATTCCATAGTGTAATGCCGCTGCAGTTTTAGTCATAATACTTCATCTCCTTTCTATGATGTAACTTTAGCGAGTACTTTCATATCGATTTCACCCATCGGAGCAATGCTGAACCGGTTAATACCGCTGACATTGAACTCATCTATGATGTCCACCATCATGTGGTATTTGCCTTTTCGATCGATTTTTAAAAGTACAGTAAGTTTCGGGTTTTGTTCGTATCGTTCTTTCATTAAAATCCGCAAATTGTTGAATTCAACTTTCTTCGGACTTTCGATACCCATATTCCAATATATAGCACCATCTTCTTTCACTCGAAGTGTCATTAGATTGCTTTCAGCGATTTCAACTTTTACATCGGAAGATGGTGGTAAATTAATTTCCATCGTCTGTGGTTTAGTCATTGTAGTTGTCAACATAAAAAAGGTCAACAACAAGAATGCGATATCGACCATCGGGGTCATATCTATATTAATACCAAGACGCCGGGGTTTTCGCTTCTTTCCTTTCTTTTTCTCGTGCCCACGCGGGGCAGCAGTGTTAACAGCACCCATAGTATATTTCCTTAATTATGTTCAAAATTAGTTATTAAATTAAAACGCGTAATCATAGTTTTCTGTAAAATATCCATAACATCTTCAGTCAAACCATAATTAGCGTCCTTATCACCTTTTACAACCGTCCTCAATTTAGGATTGGTAATACGAGCTTTGACAAGTAAATCAGCAAGGTCTTTTACTGTAACCTCAATGCTTGGTGCCAATTTTGCCATATTCTCAGGTGTTTGATACTGTTTCCTAATATCAGCAGGATAGTATTCCCAATTTCTCTTCACAACATCACTTAATACACGAAGTTTTGCATTCTGAGCATCTAACCCAAGAAATATACGATCATCTTTAGTTAGTGTAAGCATCAACACATCCGATTCGGGCAGCTTGTATTGCGAATGAGAGAACGGCAATTCGATTACAACTTCTTCCGGTGGTTTGAACTGCGTAGTTAACATAAAGAATGTTAACAATAGAAACCCAATATCCACGAAAGGAGTCATATCGATCCTTATACTGACTCGTCCTTTCTTAATTTTTGGCATTGTTAATTTTCCTTATAAATTATTTGGAACGCGACATTAATGTTTGAACAATATTGTAACCTGCTTCGTCAATCATGTAAGTGAAAGTATCGACTTTAGTTACGAAGAAATTGTATGCAATAATACCTGCGATAGCTGCGAACAATCCACCGGCTGTATTGATAAGAGCTTCAGAGATACCAATCGAGAGCTGAATGGCATCGGGTGCACCTGCTTGGGCTAATGCACGGAATGCACGAATCATTCCTACGGTTGTTCCTAATAATCCGACCATAGTTGCAGTCGAAGCTATTGTTGATAATGCAATGAGGTTTCTTTCTAATACAGGCATTTCTAAAGAAGTAGCTTCCTCGATAGAGCGTTGAACCTCTGCCATTTCTTTTTCGGCTTCCCAGCCCTTACCTTCTTTGGCAATTACTTTGTATCGTTCGAGACCGGTTTTTACAATATTAGCCAGCGATCCTCTTTGTTTATCGCATGCTGCAATAGCTGTATCAATGTTGCCGGCTTGCAAGTCGCGTTGTACTTGACGGATAAATGTTGCCATATTTCCCGTGCCTTTTGCTTTCCCTAACGAAAACATTCGTTCGAAAATATAAGTTACAACGAGAATTGATAACATGATCAGCATAGGTACGAAAATACCGCCTACGTAAACAGTACCTAAAAGATTAATAGGTATATGACGACTTGCACCATCCTTAAAATTTCCCGGATCGCCTAATACGAACATCCAAATTGATATCGATATTACAGCGGCTAGTACGAATACTATTGTTGAAAATAAATTTTGTTTCATTTTTTTGGCTCCTAAAACGTTATTAGTTTTGTTAATTAATTAATAGTTGATAAAGAAAATTTTTCGATTGCATCTTCTGTCTTATTACAAATTTCGAAAACTTCAGTTAATTTTGTTATAATAAAAATATTTTTTATGGATTTTCCAACGTTCGTTAAAATCATCTCGCCACCGTTCTTAGAAAAACTTGTATGAGCTGAAATTAAAGCGCCTAAACCAACGCTTGTTATTAAGTTGACTCTCGAAAGATCTATAACAAGATTTTTAATACCTTGTTCGATGAAATCGGAAACAGTTTCGCGTAAATCGTCAATCTCTTCTTCGCCTGTTAGTGAAGAACGGATTTCGATGATACCGATTGATCCATCTTTTATTGTTCGTATTTTTATAGACACTTTTGATCCATATATTATTCTACTCAATTACAAGGGCAAAGGGAATGCCATTCGGTAATATTGCATTTTCTAATGCTTTTGGAGAATAAAATTGGGAAGGCAAGAAATCCCTTCTTGCAATTTGCAATACAATCCGTGCTTCAGACAAGTAATATCCTGTATTTCGTTGCCATTAAAGCAGTTACGATGAATTGCACTCTGCAAGAAATTATAGATTGTATTTTTTCCGTTTACGCCACAAAGTTGCCGGGTCAATATTAAGAAGCAATGCAGCCTCTTCTAAATCGTTAGCTACACCCAATACACGCTTGATGTGTAGTTTTTCCATCTCTTCAATTGATAATATTCCTGTTTTACCTTCAGCAACTTTTTGAATTTCATCAGGAAGGTATTCAGTTTTAATTACACCATCTCGCGCAAAAACTACACCCCGCTCTATTACATTCTCGAGTTCTCTGATATTTCCGGGCCAGCGATACGTAGTTAACAATTTTAAAGCTTCGCTTGACACTTCAATATTTTTTCCTTGATTGTGCTTTTTAATAAAATGTTGTATCAGAATCAATACATCTTCGGGTCGTTCACGAAGCGGTAGAAGTTCGATACGCACAGCATTTAAGCGGTAGTAGAGATCTTCACGGATTGTACCTTCTTGAATTGCGACACTTAACTTTCGGTTTGTTGCGGCGATTACACGTACATCCACTTTTCTGGTAACATTTTCGCCGACGCGTTCAAATTCTTTATTTTGCAAAAAGCGTAAAAGTTTTACTTGCACCGACTGTGGTAGTTCGCCCACTTCATCGAGGAGTATTGCTCCTCCGTCAGCAGCCTGGAATCTTCCTTCCCGATCTTTTATTGCGCCGGTATAAGCACCCTTCACATGACCGAAAAGTTCACTTTCGAGTAATGTTTCAGGAATAGCTGCACAACTTACTTTAATAAATGGTTTTGTGCGGCGGTTACTGAGGTTATGAATAAATTGAGCTAACATTTCTTTTCCAGTTCCACTCTCACCTTCTATTAAAACACTTAAACTTGAGTCGGCGATTTGTCGTGCAATATCGAGTTGTTTCAACACAGCCGGATTGCGGGTAACAAACTCCGATTCAATTTTGGTTTCAGCCAACTGACTTCTCAGTAACCGAACTTCTTTTTTAAGTTTATGGTGTTCGTAAACTCTTTCAGTAAATAATTTAAATTCCTGCATATTGAACGGCTTTTGCAGAAAATCTTCAGCTCCGTTTTTAATTGCATCAACGGCACTCTCAATAGAACCGTGCGCGGTTATTATAACCACAGTGGTATTCGGAGATTTTTGTTTACATTCTTTCAAAAGCTGCATCCCATCAATTGGTGCCATTTTTAAATCGAAGTATGCTATATCATACTCTTTATCGTTCAATATTATACTTGCATCTATAGGGTTCGAGAATGCATCTACTGTAAAATTAACCGATTCCAAATATATTTTTAGTGTCTTTAAAATATTTGGTTCATCGTCAACAACTAAAATCGATCCTCGGGGTGTCATATTTTTTCTAATTGCTCCAATGGAATAGTGAATGTAAAAATACTTCCTTTTTCAATTTCGCTTTCTACCCATATCTTGCCGCCATAAATTTCGACTATTTCTTTAGCGATTGCCAAACCTAATCCGACACTGCCGGGAGTACTCTCCATACTCTCTTTTACCTGTACAAATTTGTCGAATATTTTGCCTATGTTCTCGGTTGAGATGCCTCGACCAGTATCAAGAATTTGTACAACAATATTATTTTCTTTCCTTGAACTTTTTACTTCTACATAACCACCTGGTGGAGTATAACGAAGTGCATTGTTAATCAGATTACTAACTACCCAACTAAATTGTTGAGCATCGCCGATAATTTTCGGAAGATCGTTTTGCAGATTCAGTTTTAATTCGACAGATTTTTCTTTAAATGGAAGCTGAACCGGTTTTATTGAATCGGTTACAACTTCGTTAATCGATATTAACTCCTGCCTCAACTGCAGCTTGCCTGATTCGAGGCGTGAGAGTTCCAATAATTCACGGACAAGCTTGGTAAGCCGTTCGGCGTCATGTTTTGCAGCATGGATTAGTTCGGTTTGTTCGGAATTCAATTTTCCTACTATCCCTTCATTCAGAATGTCTATCGACATATTGATGGAAGTGAGTGGAGTTCTGAATTCATGCGATACTGTAGCCATAAATTCCGATTTCATTTTATCGAGCTGCTTAAATTGAGTAACATCCTGAAGAATTAAAACCGTACCTAATATTCCGCCGCTCACAAGGGGAATCTCGGAAATCCGGGGACGGATGTATAACTCGGTATCGTTCTTCTTGAATAACAAGTATGGTTGACGAATATAATTATCAGATTTTGGGTTGCTCAAAATATTCCGCACCCTTTCGTCTTTTATAATATCGGTGTAATTTCTTTCGGCAGTTGAATATTCGATATTCAGGAGCTGCCGGGCAGCATCATTCATCAATATTATTTTATTTTCTCTATTGCAGACAATAATGCCATCCGAAATATTCTCGACGATCGTTTCGGCTTTTTGTTTTTCTTCCAATATTTTTTCAATATTCAGTGCATCATATTTGCGAAGCCGTTCAGTCATCTTGTTAAACTCGCGACTCAATTCTCCAAATTCATCGTTCGTTATAATGTCAGTTTTTAAATCTAACTTTCCTCTCCCGATATTGCGAACAGTTTCGGTAAGTCGTTCTGCCGGTTCTACGATTGATTTTGTAAACCGGAAGCCCGCAAAAATACTTAACGCCACAGCTATCAACGACGCAACCAAAACCGCATAAGTTGCTTCATTCGATATTTTACGGGTTTGAACTCCCAACTCTATCATCTCCTGCTGGTTGAGTTCAATCAACCTGAAACTATATTTCTTGAGTTGTGCATTGATGGGTCGAATTTCATTGAAGTGATATGTCTTCGCTATCTCCCTGAGTTGTGGGTCGAAAATAAACATTAATAATGTATCAGCTAATCCTTCATACTTCATGTGTAAGATTTGGATACTATCTAAAATATCCTGTTGTTGCTGTTTAGTAACCCGTTCCTTATTTTTTTGCACCCATTGAAAAAAATCAAATTTAGCTTGAATAAAATTATCTTCATATTTTTTGTTTTGGTTTGAAATCAAAGCGACCAGAGCGTTGTCTTTTAATTCTAATGAACTAACCATATTTTCGGCAGCAACTACATTCAGATAATTTTCCCGGATTATTTTATCGACCGAATCTCCGAGGCGGTAAAAATTATTAATCGCCCAAATTGTAATAAAAATACTAATTGATACAAGAATAATGTAGCTGAATGAAATTTTGAAGCGAAGGCTGTTGAAGAAAGGAATTTCCATCTTCAGATATAATTAAAATTTAGTCCCGAAGAATTTTTGATAATGTTTTTTGAATTTGTTCCATATCGATGGGTTTACTCAGAATTCCAAACAACTCGTCATCTTGGATACCCTTAAGTATGCGTCCGTCCTCAAACCCGCTGATGAATAAGAAAGGCATTTTTGAGTATTTTGGATTTTGTCGTACTTTGTGATACAGTTCAAGCCCTCCGACGCGTGGCATCATAATGTCGGATATTATGAGATCCGGAAAATAGTCGTTCAATTTATCCAAAGCTTCTTGACCGTCATAAACGAGGACAACTTCGTATCCATCCATCATCAGTAAGTCTCGTAGTATTTCAGCAAAACCAACCTCATCGTCAACGAGTAAAATATTTCGTTTTTTTCCGTTTGTCATTCTGTAAGAATATAGATAAACATATTTATAAAATCAAGTTATTGTTTTTATGAAGAGTTTTCTGTATTATCTAAAAAAAATGGAACCCACAATTGAAAGAATTTGATAAATTTATAGAAATTGTCCACCACTTACGGCGTGAATGCCCCTGGGATCGCGAGCAAACCCATACCTCGATTCGCCATAGTCTGATTGAGGAAACCTACGAGGTGCTCGAAGCCATCGATAATAACAATTTAGAACATCTGCGACACGAATTAGGCGATTTACTTTTACACGTAGTTTTCCATGCATCTATAGCTGAGCAATCAAATGAGTTCACACTCAAACAAATAGTAGATGATATAACCGAAAAACTTATTCGTCGTCATCCGCATGTTTTTGGCGACACAAAAGTACGCGGCTCGAAACAGGTAATTTCAAACTGGGAAAAATCGAAATTGAGCGAAGGAAGGAATTCTGTTATCGAGGGGGTGCCAAAAGAACTACCCGCTCTTCTGCGTGCACATCGTTTGCAGGATAAAGCATCAAAAGTCGGTTTCGATTGGGAAAAGAAGGAAGATGCCTGGAAAAAAGTTGATGAGGAAATGCACGAGTTGCATAGAGCAATTGAGTCGGGTGTGCAAGCTGAAGTTGAAGCTGAATTCGGTGATTTGTTATTTGCGATGGTAAATTATTCGCGCTTCATAAATGTAAATCCCGAAATCGCTTTACGACATACTGTAGAAAAATTTATTACACGTTTCAATTATATTGAGAAGCGGCTAAAGGAGATGGGAAAAGATATTCATTCTTCTTCATTGGAAGAGATGGATAAACTATGGGATGAAGCAAAAAAATTACAAATATCAGAAGATTGATTATTGTGTTTCCGACTTGCCGTTATTTCTGTATTTATCGTATGCATCTATAATATCTTTTACTAACTTATGCCGAACAACATCGTTACGATCGAAATAACAGAAATTAACGCCTGGTATTTCCCGAAGAACTTCTCGGATTTGCACTAAACCGGAAACTGTCTTCGAAGGCAGGTCAATTTGTGTAATATCCCCGGTGATAATTGCTTTTGAATTAACACCGAGACGGGTAAGAAACATTTTCATCTGCATACCTGTAGCATTTTGAGCTTCATCGAGGATTACAAAAGCATTGTTCAGCGTTCGTCCGCGCATATAAGCCAACGGTACAACTTCTATTACACGCTTCTCGACGTAACTCTTCAGTTTTTCCGGTGGAATCATATCGTCGAGTGCATCGTAAAGCGGACGTAAGTACGGATCGACTTTCTCCTTGAGGTCTCCCGGTAAAAAGCCTAAACTCTCACCCGCTTCTACTGCAGGACGGGCAAGGATGATTTTCATAATTTCACGGTTCTTCAAGGCAGCGACAGCCGCAGCGACTGCAAGATAAGTTTTGCCCGTTCCCGCCGGACCGATGGCAAAAATAATATCATTTTTTTGAATTTGCCGGATGTATTCTCTTTGTCCTTGCGTACGTGCTTTGATTATCCCGTTACGGGTATATAATACGGCAGAATCGATGTCGGCGTCGGAAAATTGTTGTGTGATTGATTTAGGAAGTGCTGCCTCACCATTCACTAAAACCAAATCGATAACTGTCTCCACGTCGTTTGTAGAAAGAGTTCCGTTTTTACTTAGTATATAAATTAGTTCTTTAAAAATTTTTTCAAGTTGTTCTACTTGATACTCGTCCCCCTTAAGAATTATAATATCTCCCCGAACGACGATATTAGCATCGAATCTGTTTTCAATAAGCTGAAGGTTAGCATCGTTCAAACCGAGAAGTCCAAACATTTCTACGCCTTCAGCTTTTATTTTTTTATCAACCAACGAAATCGCTTACCTTTAAATTGTTATTTGAAAAAAAACAAGCCCTTCCTACCTTAGCAGAAAAGGGCTTGTTGATATAATAAAGCTTCTTAACAAATCTAAAAAGAATATCGCTATTTATTGGACTGGAGCTGCAGCTTCTGCCTTTTTCTTGTAGTAAGAATTGGCGGCAGATTTTTCTTCTTTTGTTAGCTCAGTTCCGGCTGGAATTTTAAGAACCCATTTTGGTTTTATGATATCCGGGTTTTTAATTTTATCCTTATTACCTTGCCAGATTTTGGGCCACATCCAGGCATTGTTGTAAGTATCTTTTTTCTTAGCGATGTTCCATAAGCAATCGCGGTCTTTTGCCCAAGTTCCGACTGTATAAGTTTTCGATTTATCCAAAGTTTTCATTAAGCTGGCAATATTGTCTTGCAATTTTTTGAGCCGATCATTTATTCGTGGAATTAATGCCATCTTATGTTTTGCCATCTCATTAACACGACCGTTCATCTTAAGAATTTCATCACGATATTTCAGAAGCTCTTCATCCGATAGCCGCATTAGTTCGTTCACACGCGATTCGTAACCATTCAGTTCACTTATAAACGCATCGTATTCAGCTTGAGTAATTCCTAATAATGTTAAAAGTTCATCATTACAGGCTACGAGATCACCGTCCAACTTCTTAGATTGATCTTGTAAATTTTTGATGTCGCCATTTAATTTATCTAATTTCGATTTCAGATCATTCCGCTTGGCAGTGAACTGACTCATTTCTTGTTGCCATTGTTCTTTTGTCATTTCTTGAGCAAGAACACTTGGTGCATCAATTAAAAACATTAATGCTAATACTATTGTCAAAAATATTTTTGTTTTCATTGCAGTTTCTCCTTTTTTGAATTACTGTCCAGTTGCCTTCTTCACAGCGTCCTTATCTGTCTGACACTGTTTAAGTTGACCATTTTTTTCAGCTACTTCTTTTTCCAAATTTGCCTTCACACGTTCTTGTTCGGCTATTTGTTTTTCAAGAGAGGTAACTTCTGCTTTTAGATCGTTCAACTGACGTAGTTCCTCAGCCGATGGTTTACTCGTGCATCCTGCTATAAACAGCGAAGCAGAAAGAGTGAGAACTGCAATTGCAGTACCGATTCTGTTTTTCAGTATCATGTTGTTCCTCCTATTTAGTTGTTTGTTCATATTAATGTTCTATTTATTTGGTTAATTATAAGAAAATAAAACCTTTTAGTCAAGTGTTTTCACAGATAAATGTAATTATTTTTTTTAATATTACAAAATTCCCCTTTCTGCGAAGCTAACAAAGGAATTACCCCCCAATATGATATGGTCGTGCACCGGAATTCCTATTATTTTGCTTGCTTCGACTAATTGCTTGGTAATCTGAATATCATCAGCACTTGGCTCCGGATTTCCGCTTGGGTGATTATGAAGCAAAATAATTGCCGCCGCTGGTTCAGTAATCGCTGCTCTAAAAACTTCTCTTGGATGGACTAACGACGAATTCAGTGTACCTCGTGTAACTTCAACATCCTTCAGCAAGTGGTTTGCACTATCCAACAATAATACTTTAAACACTTCCTGTTTGGTATCACGCAGCGCAGGAAGATATTTGTCAGCAACATCTTGCGGCGTAAGAACACGAAACTTTTTTTCGTCCCAAGAAGCTGCAACACGTCGTCCAAATTCAAAAGCTGCTGCCAAAGTAACTGCCTTAGTATTTCCGATTCCTTTATATTTTTTCAATTCAGGAATCGATCGCGCAACAAGCGAATTTAATGTTTGAAAATCGGAAAGCATTTTTTTCGCAACATCGACTGCTGTAATTTTACCGGAACCCGACCTGATAAGCACAGCCAGCAGTTCAGCATCGGATAAAGAGGCGGCTCCGTTATTCAAAATTTTTTCTCTGGGCCTTTCCGATTCGGGCCAGTCTTTTATCTTTGTGTGATACTTCGATTCTTCTCCGACGATTTTAACCACTTTCTGGTTTTGCATAATTCCTCCAAATTATTTGTCAGCACAATTTATTTCTCCAACCTTGATAATTTTTCCATCTGTATATTTCAAGATATGGAATTCCTGATTCACTCTGTTTCTACTTAAATCAATCTTCGAATGCAATCCTTTAAATTTGTAAACATCGGCTAACATCGTTTTTAATGTTTCACGATTTAATCCGCCGCGGGCAATCTGATCGATTAACAGCAACATCGTGTCGTATCCAAAATACGAATTACGTGATGGCTCTTTTCTGAACATCTTTTTGTAACGCGCTATAAAACTGATAATTTGTTCATCGTTGTCGTTTATAAAAAACTCAGATATAAAAATAGCGTTATTAGTATATCTTGAATGTTCATCGAGTTCATTTTTATCGAACCATTCGCTCGTTCCTAAAATTTGTGCATTAACGTTGTAGAAATTCAACTGCGATGTTAGCATACCTATTTCGTCAGCGGAGGTGAGAGGAAATAAAATACCGTGAATAGAATTTACGCTCTGATTCAGACTGTCGGGTTGCACGTTTGGATAAGCGAGCTGTAATCCTAATGAATCGGCAACGCGCTTTCCATTTTTTCCAAACAATTTATTCACCGGAATACTGCCGCCGGCTTCGATGAGCGAATCGAGCAAACGATGTTTTACCCCCGCAGCAAGAATTCGCATCCGGCTATTTGCATTTACTTTTGAAGAAAACGGAACTACCGGCTCAACAGCAGATGTGCTACCCAGCTTGCGTAAGTTTTTAAACTGTTCTCTCAAATCTAAACTTCCTTTGTCGTACCATTCAACTGATACGACATTACCACCGACTCTTTCTGTTTCTGCAATAAATTTCTCAACGATGCTGCGAACGGTTGGTTCATTCGGAGCGATCACTGCCAAATTTATCAACTTTAAATTTTTCACCGCAAAATTAGCGATTGCTTTGCCGCGGCTCTCGAAATCAGGATTCGGTTGAAAAACATACTTACCGATAGCAGCTATTCCGTTACCTGTTGCTGTCGGTGTAATTATTGGAACTTTGTTTTTTTGTGCTACAGACGCCACTGCTTGTGCGATGTTGCTGAAAACAGGTCCCACAATTGCAAGAATTTCTTTCTGTTTTACTAAGTCGTCAGTTTCAATTGTCGATTTTGTAACGTTGCGTTCTGTATCTCTAACATCAAGCACTATTTTGAACTCATCTTCAGCTTGCTTATTGAATTCATCGGCGGCTAGAATTATTCCATTTAAAACATCTTCCCCAATCTCGCGAAACGGCGACAGGGGATGATTTTTCATTAGCGGAACCAACACACCTATCTTAATCGTGAACCCATCATAAATTTTGTTTCGAATTGATTGAGCCATACTTTTAAGTTTTGTAGATTTCACCTCGGCATAAACCGACTCGATCAATAATTTGGCTCTCTTCACATCGCCGGCAACAAATAATTTATTTGCACGAAATATATTTAAGATATTCCGTTTGTTTTTTGAGTTAGATTTTTCTATCAGGTTGTCGATTTCTTTTACATCAAGTTTATTCGTCGTTATCCAAATTAGTTTTAAATACGACCGGTTTTGAATTTTAGTATCATTGGTCGTAACGATTGCATCGCAAAAAGATCCGACTGCCGATTGATAGTTCCCCTGCTGAATGTAAGATATTCCTAATGTGTAGTAAGAATTGTCGATGTAATTACTTTCGGGGTATTTTTGAAGCAATTCCTGTAAAACATTCTGTGCTTTTTTCGCCTCGTCGAGTTTCAGATAGTTCTTCGCCAGCATCAAGTAAGCAGCAGTCGTCCGTTGATGAAAAGGAAGTTTCACCAAATTTTGAAAAGTAGAAACTGATACTAAGAAATTTTTATTTTCATAATCTTTTACGGCAGCATCGAATTTATTTTCAGCTTCTTGATTGAATGTATATACCTGCTGCCCGCTGATGGTTAGGGCGAGAACCAAAGTTAAATAAAATATTCTGATTATTCTTTTAGTCATAACTCGCTTATTTGAAATCACGGTTTAAAGATTTTAGTCCGACGATATAACAGATGATCGAAATTACAAGTGAGATACCTCCAAATGCAAGACTTGCATTTATTATAATTGAGTGAGGAAAAATTTTATTCGCGTGTGAGTATTCAAAATATCTTAATACTATTGAAGAAATTATTATCGCTGTGAACACTAAAAATACCAGGCTCAGTAAAAATATCAGAGAAGCTCCCTGCGTAGAAGCAATCCTTATAGGATTTTTTTCATTGAAAGATGCAAAAAAACTTCCCCCCGATATATTAATTATCACTAAAGCTGCTGCTACAAATATTATCGTGTAAGTTGAAAAGAAGAGAAGATATTGCTCTTCGCGGAACGACCAATTCGAAAATATTGAGAGGATTATACCCAACAAAATTATCGGTATAAACACGAATACTATTTTTGTATTATAGAATTTTTGTATGGATAACGGAGAGCTTTTAATTTTCCAAAAGCTCGAAGCCTCGATACTTATCAATGGATAAACAAACCTGATAGCCATAGAAGCGATTAAAAAAGCCGTAAATAAATATATCACTATGTATGTTACACTTTGCAAAAAAGGTTGTTCATAATTGTATTCGAAACGACTAACACTCACACCGAATACCAACATTAAAAGGACTAAAACAACGAGATGCAGCCATTGGCTGGGATCTCGAAAGAATTGCAAAAACTCCTTTTTAAGTAACGCATCAGTTTGACATTGGAGAATTGTGTTTTTTTGAAAAATAACATTCTTATTTTGTATTTGTTTTCTCTTGAAAAAACGAAACTCCAACGATACCAACCAGCTCTTCCTATAATACATCCGCCCGACCAGAAACATAATCAAAAATAAAAATAGCGCTGTTGCGATTAACATCAAGCCATAAAAAGATGCACCGACATAATTCCCTTTTACTGTCCAATACAAAAATTCAGATACCCAATGGTTGGGCAAGTATTTTAAAAAGGCAGGAACAAATATTTCAAAGTACTGATCGGTGTGCGGAAAGTACTGCATTATTTCATTAACTAATTTATATGGGTTTATGAACTTGAAATAAAAAAATATTGACCCCACATAACCTGTAATCAATCCGGCTATAACAGGAGCGACGCCGATATGACTTGCAATTTTTATTAACAAAAAAAGGAGTAAGACCGCTAAAATCGCGGAAATCAGCATAAACGGTATGAAAATAAAGATCAGAACAGTAAAATAAAAACCTAATGGCATCGAAAAATAACTTCCGTAACCGGCAATAACTGCCAAGCCAATCAAGAATAATGTTGTTGAACTGTAAAAGAAATTATCGAGGAACTTGATCATAAATATGTTCACGAACGACACCGGCTTGGTGAACAGATAAAGAATTTCTTTCGATTTATATAATGTGGAGTACGATACAATGACGTTACCCAAATTCACTGTTACAAAAAATACAAAGAGCAACATCGAAAGGAATCGATGCAGCAAGAACATTCCGACTTTTGCTTCTTTAAGAAGATATTCAATGATATTATAAGTTAGAACATACGCTCCGACTGCAAAAGCCCCGTACAGCACGACAGAACCTAAGTTTTTGATAATCCCCTGCAGACTCAAATCGACTGTTAACTTTAAATTCGATTTAAGTTTATACCACAAAATATGAATAAACTCTCTCATAGTCAGTTGGTCAAATCAAGAAATAGGTTTTCTAATTTTCCGTCGTATTTATTTTTTGAATCTAGTAATTCTTCGATAGTTAAATCTGAAATTATTTCACCGTCTTTAATAATCGCGATCCTATCGCACAGTTCTTCTGCCACATGCAAAATATGTGTGGACATAAATATCGCTACTCCCGTTTTGCATTTCTCCTTTAAAACATTTTTCACTATACTTGCGCTTCTCGGGTCTAAACCTACCATAGGTTCGTCGATGATTATTACTTTGGGATCATGCAACATCGAAGATGCAATGATCAAACGCTGCGACATTCCTTGCGAGTAATTCTCCGATCGTTTATCAATCCAGCTACCCAATTCAAACAACTTGATAGCGCCTTCTACTTTAATCTCTAACTCATCTTTAGGAATTTTAAATAATCCTCCGGAAAAAAAAAGGTATTCCCTGCCTGTCAGTTTATCGTATAAAAAAGGGTGGTCGGGTATATAGCCGATTTTTTTTTTCGCTGCGATCGGATCTGTTTTTATGCTTGACCCGTTCAGAAATATTTCACCGGATGTAGGTTCATACAGTCCTGTCATCATTTTTATTGTTGTAGTTTTACCAGCTCCGTTGGGCCCCAGAAAACCGAAAAATTGTCCTGATGGTATTTCCAAATTAATGTTATTGACCGCTGTAAACGAACCAAACTTTTTAGTCAAATTTTTGAGTTTAATCATAGAGAAAAATCTTAGAGTAAAGTTCTTCCGATTGCATTGGCTATTAAATCAGCTTCCTTCATTAGTTGGAATAATTTTTCGGGCTTGAGTGATTGCTCGCCATCCGATGTCGCCTCCTCAGGTTTTGGATGCATCTCAACTATCAAACCATCGGCACCGGCGGCTAATGCTGCCCGGCTCATTGGAATTATAAAATCGTGTCTTCCTGTTCCATGACTCGGATCAACAATAATAGGAAGATGCGATAAAAGTTTAATCGCGGGTACGATATTCAAATCGAGTGTGTTGCGTGTGTATTCAACAAAAGTCCGGATTCCCCTTTCGCATAAAATTACTTGATCATTTCCATTGGAAAGAATATATTCAGCACTTAATAAAAATTCGGCAAGGGTAGCCGAATAGTTTCTTTTTAATAAAACGGGTTTTTTTATTTTCCCTAAATTCTGTAACAATTTTGTGTTCTGCATATTGCGTGCGCCTACTTGTAATATATCGGCATACTCTGCCACGAGTTCAATTTCAGTTGTATCCATTACCTCGGTAATAATTTTCAAGCCGGTTAATCTTTTAGTTTTTTCTAAAATTTTCAAACCCTCTTTACCCATACCTTGAAAGGAATACGGACTTGTTCGTGGTTTAAAAGCTCCGCCTCGCAATATTTTTATTCCCGCTTTCTTTACTATTTCAGCAGACTCAAGCATTTGTTCTTCACTCTCGACAGAACAGGGTCCCGCCATTATCACAATTTCACTCCCGCCGACAAGAACACCATCAACCGAAATCACTGAATCAGTTGGCTGAAATTCGCGACTTGCTAATTTGTATGGTTTTAAAATCGGAATAATGTTTTCTACGTTCGGCAGTAAACTGATTTGGTCTTTGTTTAAAAAACGTTCATCACCGATTATCCCGATAACCGTTCGCTCTACACCTTTCGATACATTAGCTTTAAAACCTAATTTTTCTATTCGTTCCACTACGCGTTGAACATCTTGTTCAACCGCTTCATGCTTCATCAGTACTATCATATAAAAATAAATTCTCTTCTATTATTTCTTGATAAGTATAAGAATAGAATAAGATAAAAACAAATTCCAATAATTGTAATTCTTTTTAAGTTTAATTATCTTCTTTTATGTTTTTACACACAGGAAAGTCAAAATATAAATCGGAGCAAGTGGCAAATTTGTTTGATTCAATCGCTCATAGTTATGATTTTTTAAATCATTTCTTGAGCGGGGGGATTGATTTTTATTGGAGATGGCGCGCTTTGCGGTTACTCAAAAACCAGAAACCAAAATGTTTGTTGGATGTTGCCTGCGGAACAGCCGATTTTTCGATTGCGGCTGCAAAATATGGCGTAGAAACAATTTACGGCATTGATATAGCTGAAAAAATGCTTTCTATCGGTCAAACAAAGGTTGAAAATAAAGGCTTTTCGCAACAGATAAAATTGGAAATGGGAAATGCTGAATCAATTCGATTTGATTCCGAATATTTTGATGCTGCTATTGTTGCTTTCGGTGTTCGAAATTTTGAAAATCTTGAAAAAGGTTTAAGCGAAATGCTGCGAGTTCTGAAACCTAACGGATCTATTTTGGTATTAGAATTTTCAAAGCCGATTATTTTTCCTTTCAAACAAATTTATTTCTTCTACTTCAAATTTGTATTACCGATGATTGGGAAATTAATTTCAAAACACGCTGAAGCTTACAACTATCTTCCCAACACGGTTATGAATTTTCCGGAAGGTAACTATTTTTTAGATATACTGAAGCATGTGGGTTTTAAGAACACTCGACAACACCGAATGACCTTTGGAATTGCGACGGCGTATGTAGGAGAAAAATATTGATACTACTTACTACATACTATTTACTTTTTACTTCCAGTTAAATAATGAATATCGAATATTGAATTTTGAATAGCGAAGGAATGAAAATGACAAATCGAATAATCAAAGTAGGACACAGTCCCGACCCCGACGATGCGTTTATGTTTTACGGTCTTGCATCGGGCAAAGTAAAATTAGAAGGAATCACTATAGAGCATTCGCTTGAAGATATACAAACTCTGAACGAGCGTGCGATGCGAGGTGAACTCGAAGTTACTGCAATATCAGCTCACGCATTTCCGTATGTCGCCGACAAATATTGGATTATGCGAACCGGTGCAAGCATGGGCGAAGGATATGGTCCTGTGATTATTTCAAAAAAATATAAAACACTTGATGAACTTAAAGGAAAGAAAGTTGCAACTCCCGGTAAGCTAACTACGGCGACACTTCTCTTTAAACTTTTCACGAATGATATTCACAACATCGACATACCCTTCGATCAAATTATGGATAGAGTTTCCAGCGGTGAATTTGATGGCGGTTTGATAATTCATGAAGGACAAATTACTTATCAAGAACAGGGCTTCAACAAGATTTTAGATTTTGGAGAATTTTGGGAAAAATATGCAGGTGGTTTACCACTTCCACTCGGACTTGATGTCGTGCGAAAAGATTTGGGTGAAGAACTTGCTAAAAAACTTTCGCAAGGACTGAAAGAAAGCATTCATTACGGATACACGCATCAGGACGAAGCAATCCCTTATGCACTCGAATACGGACGAGGTTTGAATTATCAGCTCGGCAAAAAATTTGTAAAAATGTACGTCAGCGAGCTGACGATTGATATGGGCGAGAAAGGAATGAACGCACTTGAAATGCTTTTTAAGCTTGCTTATGAAAAAGGAATTTTATCAAAAGTTAACTCAATCGAATTGGTCTAGTTTTTCTTTTTCTTTTTGAATTTTATTTGCTTAACAATTTCTTTAACACTTTTTTCGTTCAGCCAGTTTTTGCGTTCCTTTGTGTAGTCGCCTTCACCAGTTTCAGTAAACTGTAAAAATTTGACCATACCAACGGGCCCCAATTCTTTGGTTAAGGCATCAAGACCTGCTTTTCTAATTTTACTCGGGGTTAATGTTTGTGTATTCATAATTTCAAAAACCGTATAAATATAGTTAATTGAACAATTACTTCAAATTTTTGTAAATTAATAAAGTTACGCAAAAGAGTCATTCTGAACGAAGTGAAGAATCTTAAACCTCAAATTCGAGCTATTTTTAGATGTTTCGCTTCTCTCAACATGACAAAAAGTCAATTCTGCGTAACTTCAGTTATTAAAGTGTTTAATTATAACAATTTTTTTAAAGATTTCAAAGCACCCGTACAAATGAAAAATTAAAATCAGAATGAGAGACAAATCGGAAGACCGTTCCGAGATGATGCAGAATATGAAGAAATAATGGAAGAAAACCGAAGCCGGATGCTAAGAAGAGAATAATTATGATTCTTCCTTGTCGTCTTCTGAATTTCCCTCTGCAATACTCAGAATTTCCTGTGATGGCATTTCTTGTATTGTTTTAAGTTTCTTTTGGATTTGCCGCGTGCGAACACCGACCAAATCGTCAATCTCGGAACTTGCCTGATGAATTTTATCTTGTGCTTTTTTCAAGACATCTCCGAATTTTTCGAATTCAGTTTTTACGGCGCCTAAAATATTCCAAACTTCACTCGTACGTTTCTCAATAGCGAGTGTCCTGAAACCCATTTGTAAACTATTCAGCAAAGCTGCTAATGTTGTGGGACCTGTAATTATGATCTTGAAGTCGCGCTGCAAAATTTCAATTAAACTTGTCCGGCGTACTACTTCAGCATATAGTCCTTCGAGTGGTAGAAACATAATACCAAAATCGGTAGTGTTCGGCGGATCAATATATTTATCGCGAATGTCTTTAGCCGATTTTTTTATGTTTGCTTCTAAAAGTTTGGCAGCTTCTTCTACGGCGACAGTGTTTCCTTTATCGTATGCATCTAATAATGCGTAATAATTTTCTAACGGAAATTTTGAATCGATTGGTAGATAGACAACTTGCCCGGAATCATCTCTGCCCGGAAGTTTGATTGCAAATTCAACATGATCGCGGCTGCCCTGTTTTGTAGCAACATTTTTTGCATACTGTTCGGGTGATAGAATCTGGTCTAAAATATTTTCTAACTGAACTTCTCCTAATATTCCACGGGTTTTAACATTCGATAATACTTTTTTCAAATCGCCCACACCGATAGCTAAATTTTGCATCTCGCCCAAACCTTTGTGAACGAGTTCCAATCGTTCGCTAACAATCTTAAACGATTCACCCAATCTTTGTTCCAAAGTTTTATGGAGTTTCTCGTCAACCGTTTGCCGCATTTTTTCGAGCTGCTGCGAGTTATCTTCCTGAATCGTTTTCAGTTTGCTCTCAATCGTTTCTCTCATCTTATCAAGCTTTTGTTCAGTCGCTTGAGTCATCCGTTCGATTTTGTCTTCGTTAGTTTTTGTTAAGATCGTTAACTGGTTCGAAAAAGTATCGAGCTGATTCTTTTGCAAATTAGCTACTTCACTCATCCGGCTTGATATTGAATCTCCAAAAGTTTTAAACGAGTTTGTTAATTCCTCACGGGTCTCTCTTGAGTTTTTGCTGAATTCTTCCCGGTTCCGGGCAAACTCATCTTTCAAAGACAATTCAAGTTTATTCAAACCTTTTTCAAGGTTGTCGAATGCAAACTTTAATTCTTCAATAATTTTATTATCGTCTTTTTTCGAAGCTCTCAAAATGAAGAAAGAGTTCAACAAAAGTATTGCGATAATAATTATTAGTAATATTTCAATCATATCTCTTCCGGAATTTAAATAGTTAAATTAAAACAACTGACTCGTACTTACGGTAAAAAACAATCTTCCGCTTTTTGTATTTCTTGGAAATCTGTAAGTCAAATCCAAACGGATAATATCTAAAACTTTCCCTATACCGATTCCTGCTTCGTAATACCAACCGTTCGTAATTGATGTTTCGTTCAGCCAGCTTTGTGCAACCGATCCGTGCAGAATTAACTCAGTGTGGTGTTTGTAAAAAAACGGGATACCCAATGCGAGGAATGGAATGCTTCGGAAATTATGTTCAGCGTTAAGCAAAATAAATTTATCGCCGACAAACTCTTTTACTCCGGCTGTTTTCAAAACCCCGAACGGAGCTATTCCGCTAAGGCGCGAATCAAGTGTAAATAATTTTTGTGGCGGCAGCTTTCCAACCGAACTTCCCGCAGATAATGCGAGCCGCATTACCGGCGAAAAAAGGTGACTCTGTAAAAACGTTTTAAAGTTATAAGTAGTTGTAAATGAATAACTTGTAAAATCGAAATTACTTTTTAAAACACTGGGAGTTGTGTGTTCAATTGCAATCTCTACGGCATCTACCGGGATGAGATTAAGAAACACAGGTTCTTGACCAATTCTCGACCTAAACGTGAACGACCTAATTTTCCCATCTATAATTTGTGGGTTGTTGCGGAAATTATTTCCAAGAGAGATGAAACTAAAATCGGAATTCACGAAAAGCGATTTGTGCCACTCGCTGTTGAAACCTATTTCGAATTTTAAATTGTTGATTGGTTTGAGAACCGAGAAAACCCGCCAACCCGAAGCGAGGAAATAATCACGGTAATCGTTTCTACCGATAAGCGAAGTTAACGAATTTAGCAGCGGATGATAAAAATTTCCATCGGGAGAATTATCGAGTTTTCTATAAACTTCAAAACCGACACCGTAGTTTCTTTTTTCATCGAAGAATTGTGTACCCCAAAAATTCATTTTGAAAATATTATCGGAGAAACCATAACCTGCTGTACCTTTTACGG
The DNA here is from genome assembly GCA_030682385.1 of Bacteroidota bacterium. Taxonomy (GTDB): domain Bacteria; phylum Bacteroidota; class Ignavibacteria; order UBA10030; family BY39; genus JASEGV01. The sequence goes on along the minus strand of JAUXOG010000114.1, from coordinate 11,018 downwards.
CGGTAGAGTTGGTTACCGAATCGATCTGATATTTTCCGCCGAAATAAAATCCTTCAACACGGTTAAATCGGGCATCGATGTATTGCAAATAATTTAGAAATCCCGAAGTGTCGCTGCCTAAAGTTATTGCAATTCCACTTGGTTTGAATTGAACAGCAAAAGATTTTGTGCTGTCGAGCGAATCGTATGCAGCCTGTTCATTCATCGTTAAAGGAAGAACTTCGTTTTGCTTCCAAAATGTAGAATCGTAAACAACTGCAGACGAATCAACTGTCAGTCGGGGCTTCTTGAATATAGTATCGGGAATTGCTGTGTTGGTATTATAATCATACAGAACAGAAGTTTGCTCGAATGTAAATTTCGGAAATTTAAATCCTGCAAAACCAATTTTAAATCCCCCTTTGATCCGAACATTTGTCGGCATCCAGAACTCATCATCATAAAGAGAAAATTGCTGACTGTAAACGAGTTTTAAATCATCAACAAAAGGAATGTTGAAAGCATCGTTTGGCCGGACATCGAGTCCCATAACAGCATAAGTATAATCGGCTATGTGTATTATGCCTTCAAAAAGCGGTTTCACGCGAGATTTCGGTTTCATTTGGATTTCATAAATATCGTAGTTCCCACGATCGAAAATGCGAAGAAGTTTGTAATCGTAATTATCTAAAGCACTCGGTGCGGTTGGTCCCACGAACGTATAGCCTACAAGCCTGACTTCGTCCTCGTTGAAGTTGGCAATTTGACGGACTGCTGCGAAGTTTGCGCCAAAAGCAACATTTTCTGTTTGCCGTTTTTGTTTTACAACTTCGCGTAATGTATCGCCACGCTGCCAGTAACCGTCGGTATATGATTCTGAAATTCCTGCAACCGTAGTATCGCTGTAAATTGTTGCGCGTGTGAATGCTTCGAACTTGTAGCTGTTTAATTTATCCATCCACCGGCGCTTGTTAGCAATTGCTTTCCGTATTATCTCGATAGCTGGGTCTTCTGCAGTTATAATCATTTCGGGCATCTGAATTTGAACTGCTTTCAGAGAGATGTTTTTAATCAAATCGGCGTTGAGATTTATTCTGACTGAATCTGTTTTATAACCGACGTGGCTAAAGATCAATAGATATTCGCCAGTTTGTAATGAGAGTTGGAAAAAACCGTTTGTGTTTGTTATTGTTCCTTTTGAAGTGCCTTCGATTCGAACATTTGCTGCTGGAATGGGTTGAGCTGTTTCGGAGTCAGTTACTTTACCGCTGAGTGTGAAAATGTGCTGAGGGTATAGAATACCGGTAAGAATAAATGATAAAAATAAAACAATAAAGCCAACTTCCCTTAATGCTTTGATGCAATCTTTTTTGTCGCTTTCAATTTTCATCTCACTCAAGGATATATCCTGTAAATATCTTTACGGTGCGCAATTACGATAAATTTTATTGTGTTTTCCTCGATTCGATGCTTTACTATTTTGTTGTTTACTTTGTCGAGACTTTTGAGAAATGCTTTATCAAATAGAATGAACATTACTTTTTCAGCTTTTTCATGATTGAACTACGGCTGACATTCTGGTTAGTTTTTATTTTATCCATCAGCTTTCCTAATGCAAAATCTTCCATCTGTTCTTCGCGAATGAAGAAAACCTTGTTGCCTAATTTTTGGTCAAGGTCCGAAATTAATTTCAAATCATTTTTTGATTCAGCTTTTATTAATAAGGCATCCATTATTTACTCTTTTTTTTTTAAATATATGAAATTCTTCTATCGCGTTCAATATCTATCTAACTTAAACTTTTCACCTAAATACAACCGCTTTGCTTCTTCATTGTGAGCTAAAACCTACTTTTGATTTTTTATTTTTTTATTTAAATATTCTCTCCATTTACCTGGATCATACCAAAAACAACCATAGCATCCACTTTTATCATCATCGAAAATATTAGAGTCCCATTCAGAACCACCTTGATAAAAATAATCTATACCTATAAAAGTTCCGCGTGTTCCTGTTTTTTTACAATTTTCACAGTAGCGACTTTTCCACAAATTATGTTGTCGGGTTAAAAGTGAAAATTTTGATTGTATTTCTTCTTCCGTCATATTGATATTGTACCATTCATCTTTTGACCATCTAACTTGCGGGAATCATTAGATTAAAGTAAATCTCTTACCTTTGAATAGTTTAATAAGCTCTGATAATACTGCTCAATTTCTTCATATGCTCTAAATTGGCAACGGTTCACAATCGACTCAAAAGCTCCCTTTTTTATTTCTATGTGGAACTTTGCTCTTCTTGCTTCAGGAGATACCACAAAAAATTTTGTCGTAAAGTCCTGTAATTCACAAAATTTAATCAATGCATCTCTAAAGTCAGTTGAGTTTTCTACTTCGTATGCGTAAGCGGGAAATTTTCTTTTATTAAACCAGATTACATCGATAAATTTAACACTTTGCTGAATAATGCTTGGATAGGTAAATCCAGGGCATTCCTTAGTAGTTGTAATAAGACCAAGTGGTTTACCATCAAATGTTTTATTCTTATCGTAGGTATATGTTTCATATTGTTTAAGTTCTCCAATTTCCAAAAGCATCCCTTGAATTCTTGCATGTTGATAGACGACCTTTTCTTTTTCTTTTTGGGGTTCTTCTTCCTTTTGAATTTTGTGTAGAAAATCTGTTATCGCATAGAGTCCCAAACCGATTCGAGTGAACCTTTTATCTCTTTGTACTCTTTCTTGAATTGTTTTAAAAGGTGTCTTGCCAGTCAATACTCGATACTTAGGAAATTCTTGGTAAATATGCTGCAATGAAGCTAAATACCCATTATTCATCATTATTTGTCTGATAGCTTCACTAAAGGTTATTTCATGTTTTGACATTTTGATTCCCTGTTTAAAATTTGTTTTTGGTAATCGGAACAGCTTCAGTTGAGGCATAATCCACGACCTGAAGTTGATCGTTATCCCCATCACTAATTTTTATCTCAGTTTCCACATCAAAAAGAGAGAAGACTAACCTTGCCTCTAAATCTTCTCTCGATAGTGATGAATTTACCGTTGCTGTAATTATGATCCTATAATTCTCCATATTCTAATTCTCCTTTGACTCTAAATTAAAGTTGTTCCATTGCCTGCGAATGGATCGAGAACGCATTCACCTTCTTTTGTATATCTGAGAATCATTTGATGAGGAATTTGTGGTATGAAATTTCCCCAATACCATGCGGAATGTGTCCCAGTTGAATCGCGCTTAGGTAATATCCATAAACTATCCGTTAGAATTTCTTCGTATTCTTTCCAACGATTAAGATTTATGTCATTAATTTTACTAGTTTTTATCTCAGCAATTCCCTTTGTAAGCCGTTTTAAATAATATCTTGTTCTTTCGAGTGTTTGAGTTTCTTCAATTTGTTTAATCTCATTCAGCAGATAATTTTGTTCGATTTTTATTGTATCCCCATTCTCATCTATGTTCAAAACACCGTAATCATCATTTCTGGTTGATGTTAAATTATTTTTTAATTGACTTAATTCGCTGCGAAGCTCTTGTAAGTTCTCAATTGAGTAGATATTATCTAAAATCTCAATCATTCTAGTTTTATTTACAATTATATTTCTTTTCATTTTATTTTTCTCTTTTCAATACCTATCCAACTTAAACTTTTCACCTAAATACAACCGCTTTGCTTCTTCATCGTTTGCTAAATATTCAGCCGTTCCTGATTTCAGAATTTCACCTTCAAACATTAAATACGATCTATCTGTTATCGAAAGTGTTTCGTGGACGTTGTGGTCGGTTACTAAAACTCCGATGTCTCTGTTTTTTAAATCGTGAACAATTTTCATTATTTCTTCAACTGCTATCGGGTCGATACCTGCGAATGGTTCGTCGAGTAAAATAAATTTCGGGTTTGTAGCTAAGGTGCGTGCAATTTCGACTCGTCTTCTTTCTCCTCCGGAGAGCATATAACCTTTGCTTTTTGCGAGGTGAGATATACCAAAATCTTCCAACAGTCTATTGCACCATTCCTCGCGCTCACGCTGTGTTAATTTCATCATCTGAAGAACTGCCATTATATTATCATAAACCGAGAGTTTGCGAAACACAGAAGCTTCCTGCGGCAGGTAACCTATACCGAGCCGTGCACGTTTATACATTGCAAATTTTGTAATTTCAGTGTTGTTTAAAAAAACTTTACCATCGTTCGGTTTAATCATTCCGACGATCATATAAAAAGTTGTAGTTTTGCCGGCGCCGTTCGGACCGAGCAAGCCGACAACTTCTCCTTGTTTAACTTCGATGTTTACGTTTTTTACGACAAACCGCTTTTTGTATTTTTTATACAAACCTTCTGAGAAAAGAATTTTCTTTTCGCTATCAATAGATTGATTTTTCATTTATCTAATCCGAGTGTTGATTTATTTTGTAAGAATGGATTTGGTGGAATCGCCGGTTTACCGTCACGCCAATTGAAACCCGCTAAATTATAATCGCTTTCTTTGTCTTGCACTAAATTTTCGGGATAGTATTTCCCCTCAACTCCGCTTATAATTTTTATAGCTTCAACCTTTTTTTCTTCAAAAAGTATCGTGATCTGATCACCTGAAGTTATATTTATTCCATTCGGTTTTTGAACTGTTATTGTTGTGTCGGCAGCCGAAACTTCAGTTTCGTAAAGATAATACAAGCTTGTGGCAGTTACATCTACAAGTATGTTATTAATTTTCCCTTCAAAAAAAGTCATCGTAATTGTTTCGCCACTCATTTGATCGAATCGATTCTGTGAGTTTGTATCACTTAACGAAATTGCAAAAGCATTTCCGCGCACGATAATTTTTTCGAGTTTGCGTTCTTTGAGTTTTATGAAAATCGAATCGCCACTCACCTGCGTTTTCTCGTACCAAACGAACGGTTTATCGCGGAGAATAATACTATCGGCATCCGTATAATAAACAGAGTTTCCACACTCAGCCGACAGATCGCCACGTTTCATAATTACCTTTCCGATAGCGATAAAACGAGAGAGACTGTCCTGATACGAATGCATCTCGCTGCTAACGATTGTGAGAGTGTCCAAGGTTCCTTCATCGGTTGTATCAATTTGAACTATCCGCGGTTGATCCAAAAGAAAACTGTAGTCGCCTAAACTTTCGAAGTAATTGCTGTAAGTTTTCACATCGTTATTAATATCCGAAATAATCACATTCTTTCTTGCGATCGTACGTTTTTCGTCTCTGAAATAAATTAATTCGTCGCACGACAGATTTGAGCTTGTATCCTGCATAAAAACATTCTTCCGGAAAAGCACCCTGCGTTCTGTTATAAAATATTTCCCGTAATCGGCAAAAAGTTTTCGGGTTCCTTCTTCCAGATGAACTCCTTCGAACGCTTCAGAAGTTTTATCGTTACCATTATAGATACCACGCTTACCGTTCAATACTAACGTATCGTCCTGCACCCGCACATTTCCGGTTAACACAACTTCGTTAGTTTTAAAATATTGCACTGCCCTGTCGCAATTCACAACAACATTGCCTTGCATAAACTGAACATTGCCGATAAGCTCACGAATACTTTCACCTTTAATTTCTCTTCCGACTAAACTATCGGCGTGATTAAGTATGATTATTTTATCGTCCTGTTGAGAAAATAAATTTGTAGAGATGAAGATCAGCAAAAACGGAATGTATTTAAGAGAAGAAATTTTTATCATTCGATTTTAGCAGATTGTCCTGTAACTTTCAATATTTTGTAGTTCTTCAGATGTTGATCGGATTCTAACCCGTGTCCTCGAATTTTTTCTTTAGGAGAATCGATCTCCACATAGGCATCGGTATGTATTTTTTGAGTTGAATTTGTCCACGATAATTGTTCAGTTCTTAAAGTAGTTCCCTCATCAGAAATAACTACTACATTACCGATTGCTTCCAGATCGCGTGTTAAATCGTTTACAATTCCGCTTTCAGCAGTGAGTACAGTAGTTTGTTTGCCGTCCTCGCTGTAAAAATCGACCTTAATTTTTTCATCTAAATGTGTCTGCTTCCTATCATCGTAAACTGTTAAATGCCCGGTAGTTACTATTGCAACTAATTTCCCTGATTGAGTAAAAGTGATGCGCGAGTTCCAGCTTTCTTGTGAGGGAGGGTTGCCTATTAATTTCGTGCTTGTAACCGAAGGTTTAATTTTTTCTTCACAACCCGAAAAGATCAATGAACACAAAACGGTTGCGAGTAATATTTTGAAAAAAACTTTCACTCATCCGCCTCAGATCTTAAACCGGTTTTTACAAGGTCGTGCAAGTGTAACATACCGATTGGTTTCTTTTCAGAATCAATTACAATCAACTGCGTTATGTTATACGACTCCATTTCATTGAGTGCAACGGCTGCCAAAGTATTTTGTTTTATAGTTTTGGGATTTTTGGTCATTATAGTTTCAGCGGGGAGATTCACAAATTCGGTAGTGCGATAAAGCATACGCCGCAAGTCGCCGTCGGTTATTATTCCGACTAAAACACCAGCGTCGTCAACCACACAAGTTGCACCTAACCGTTTAGATGTGATTTCCAATATTACATCTCTTATTGAACAATTATATTTAACTTTAGGTACACCGTCGCCCGAAATCATAATTTCTTCGACTTTGAGAATCAGATTTTTTCCGAGAATACCACCTGGATGGTAGAGGGCAAATTCTTCGAGTGTGAAGTTTCGCTTTTCGAGAAGGGCTATTGCAAGTGCATCGCCAAATGCAAGGGTTGCCGTTGTTGAAGCTGTTGGTGCAAGATCGAATGGGCAAGCTTCTTCTTTTACGCTTGTATCAAGAACAATATCGGATAACTCGGCTAATTTAGAATCCAGGTTTCCGAGAAGCGAAATAATAGAAACCCCGATACGTTTGAACATCGGTATAAGTTGTTGGATTTCGTTTGTATTGCCGCTTTTTGAAATGCAAACTACTACATCTTCTTTACGCACAATCCCCAAATCGCCGTGGACTGCGTCGGAAGGATGTAAAAATATTGCAGGTGTTCCGGTTGAATTCATCGTGGCAACAATTTTCCGGGCGATAATTCCCGATTTTCCCATACCGGTTACAATAGTCCTGCCTTTCGAATTATAAATAGTATCAACAGCTTTTATAAAATTTTCATCGATACGAGATTCGAGTTTCAATACCGCTTCGGCTTCGATGCGGATAACATTTTTTGCTTTTTCAATTATCTGATTCGTTGTCATTTTTTATTTTTAGAATTTTTTGCAGTTAAAATCATATCTATGATTTCACGGGCGGCGCCGTTTCCTCCGTCGGTTTTTGTAACATAGTCCACCGACTTTTTTACTGCGTTAATGGCATTTGCCGGTGCGGCGCTGAAGGCGACAGCTTTTAAAAGAGGAATATCGAACTCATCGTCGCCAATGTAAGCTGTTTCTTTTTCCGAAAAATTGTTTTCTCTTTTCAGAGTTTGAAATGCTTCTAACTTATCGTCAATCCCTTGCAGGACGATATCGATACCTAATTTGAAAGCACGTTTATCCACGATATCGGAAGTCCTGCCGCTGATTAAACCGATTTTTATTCCGGCTTGTTTTGCCTTCACAATTCCGAATCCATCGTGTGCATGAAAATTTTTGTATTCTTTCCCGTCGGAATCTAAAATTATTTTCCCGTCGGTTAATACTCCATCAACATCGAATAGAATCAGTTTAATATTTTTTAGTTTTTTGTTAAGAGTAGTTTTATTCATATTTGTTCTATCCAAGTTTCAATTTGTTTTTAACTAATTTATCAATCTCGACTACTTGCTTTAAAAGTTCTTCAAGTAAATCGAGTTTGAGTTGACTTGCTGCATCGCTAAGCGCTTTTTTGGGGTCGGGATGAGTTTCGATGAACAAGGCATCGATACCTACTGCAACACCTGCACGGGCAATCGGGAAAATAAATTCAGGACGTCCTGAAGTTTCGCCTTTGCCTGCACCCGGCAGTTGAACCGAATGAGTTGCATCTAAAACAACAGGATATCCTAACTTTCTCATAATTTGAAGCGAACGCATATCGACCACCAAATTATTATAGCCAAAAGTCGAGCCTCGCTCGGTTAACATTATTTTTTTATTGCCTACTGCTTCAACTTTTTTTGCCTGATGCCGCATATCTTCAGGTGCGATGAACTGTCCTTTTTTGATATTAATGATTTTTCCTGTTTTACCGGCAGCTTGTAAAAGATCAGTTTGCCTGCATAAAAAAGCCGGAATTTGCAAAATATCAGCAACTTCAGCGGCTTCGTTCACTTCATTTTCTGTGTGAACATCCGTGAGAACAGGAACACCGAATTTTTCTTTAACGTCGGATAGAATTTTCAGCGCCTCACTCATTCCGATTGTAGTGAAAGAATTGCCGCTTGTCCGGTTTGCTTTCTTATACGAGGATTTGAAAATAAACGGGATACCATATTTATCAGTAAGTTTTTGAATTCGTTCTGCGGTTTTGAAAATCATATTCCGGTTCTCAACAACGCAAGGACCGGCTATCAGGACGAGCGGGTTTCCGTTTCCAATTTTTATATTTTGTAGTTTGATCATATTTTTATTCTTCAGTTTTCATTCTTCAATGAACCCAAATTTGTCATTAAAAAGTTATTAAGTTACTGAAGTTACGCAGAATTGACTTTTTGTCATGTTGAGCGAAGCGAAACATCTAAAAATAGCTCGAATTTGAGGTTTAAGATTCTTCACTTCGTTCAGAATGACTCTTTTGCGTAACTTCAGTAAGTTACACAAGTTGATCGCTTGTATTAGACAAACGTTCCGCCAGAGGCGCATAAATAAAACGGTTCAGAAAATAAACTATTTTCTCAATAAGGGGTTGGCCAAAAAGTAAATACTTCTTAGTGTTTCTTAGTGAACTCAGTGACTTAGTGGTATAAATGTTTAATTTTTAATTAAAAACAAATCCGTCACCACTCAGACACTCAGAACACAAAGTTGCACAAAGACTTTTTGGACACCCTCTTAACATACAAAAGGAGATATTATTAACTGTTTTAACAGTTTTCATTTTTCATTGAATTAATACCCAAAACACCTTCGGATTTTGCGATTACGGTTGCAACAGCGGCATCGCCCGAAACATTCACAACTGTGCGGCACATATCTAAAAATCTATCTACTCCAAGTATTAATGCGATTCCTTCTTCCGGGATATTCACCGACCTTAAAACAATAATCAGCATAATAATTCCTACACCCGGAACCGGCGCCGTACCGATTGATGCGAGTAATGCTGTAAGTAAAATAATTAATTGTTCTGTTATGTGCAATTCGATACCATAAACCTGAGCTATGAACACCGCCGCAACCGCCTGATACATTGATGTCCCATCCATATTTATTGTTGCACCTAATGGTAAAACGAAACTTGTAATTTTTTTCGGCACGCCTAAATTTTGTTCGCACTTTTCCATATTTACCGGAAGTGTTGCAGCGCTCGAACTGGATGTAAATGCTATCAACATTACCTCACGGATGCCTTTGAAAAATTTTATCGGGTTGATGCCTGCAAAAATCTTCACCATTGAACCCAAAACGATAAACTGATGAATCAGCAAACCAATTATGAGTGTTGCCGCATACCAGAAAAGTGTTTGCAAAATATCGAAACCAAATTCGCTGACCGTAGCAGCGATGAGGGCAAAAACTCCGAGCGGTGCAATTTTCATTATGTAATCAACCATCTTTATCATCATATCGCTGAAACCGTCAAAGAATTTTATTACGGGTTCCGATTTTTCTTTTCGGATTGCGGTGAGTGTGATTCCAACGACCAATGCGAAGAAAACAATTTGCAGCATCTCGGCATTTGCTAAAGCCGAGATTGGGTTTGTCGGAACAATGTTAACAATTGTGTTGATTACATTAAGTTCTACAGATTCCTGAATCTTGGCTTGAATGTTGGGTGCAAACTCGACTAACAGTTTTTCGCGTGCTTCTTCCGAGATTCTTTCGCCGGGTCTGATAACATTCGATAGCGTCAATCCTATCGTGATCGCAATTGCAATCAGAATAAAATAAATCGTGATCATCTTCGCTCCGATTTTCCCAACGGTCTTGATGTTCCCCAAACTCGACGCACCCACAATTAACGATGCAAGCACCAAAGGGATAGCAATAAACATCAACAGACGAATGAAAATCGTACCAATCGGCTTAATATAAATTGGAATGGTTTTTACTTTTTCAATTTTTTTTATGTTCTCGAAATACTGCCGAGTCGTAACAACTGCACCGCTTCGATCTGTGGTTCTAATCGTAGCGAGCATAAGTAAATTTGCTTTAGCTGATTTATCAAGACTTTGGAAATAGTTCAGAAGTTTTAGCTGGTCTTCCTTCCCGAAGGTTTGTAACACTACCCGCGATTGGATGTCGGCGAATTCGATCTTCTCCCAATTATTAACAATTGTTGATTTTTCTTTGTCTTTCTCCTTGTGAGTTATCTCTAATTCATATTTGCTGACGTTCAAGGTTGCGCCGAAGATAGCACCGAGCAGCAACCCTAATAAAATTTTGTGATGTAGTTTAAGATTCCACAACTTCGAGAAAAAAGACATAATCAGCCGTTTAATTGTTTAAGAATTTCGTTGAAAAAATACAAAAAAAAGGGGTGAGATACAATGTGATGAGTTTGGTAATTATTGAACTCTATTTCAAAATTAGAATTTTTCGAGTTTGAGTGAATTTATTTGAGGGATTTTTAAGGCTTGCTGTTTCTAACCGGTAAAAGTAAATCCCGCTTGAAAGGTTTTCCGAAAGAATTTTTAAGTCATACCTCCCCGCTTGTTGATATCCGTCAACAAGACGAGATCGTTCTCTTCCTAATACATCATAAATATTTAATTTCACGTAGGATAATTCCGGGATTTCATAACTCACTACGGATTGTGAGTTGAACGGATTCGGATAATTTTGTGATAATGAGAATCGTCTTATTATCGGGTCATCATTCACATCACAAGGCGAAAGAATAAAACTCCATCTA
>JAUXOG010000140.1 GCA_030682385.1 Bacteroidota bacterium | reverse complement strand
AGTGCTACGTGTAGTGCATCGTTTGAATATTTTTTTGAAATAATCTTAGCATTTAGATAGGAATCTCTTAGTTCTAAAGCTTCATCTGATATATCAATAATATTTGCATGCGGAAGAATATCAGTATAATAATCTTGAACTTGCAGTGGAGCTAAAGATATTTCATTGCTGACTATAGGCGAAATGAATATTTCAAAAAGATTTAATTTAACTTGCTTAAAAAAGATTGAGCTTGCCTTTTTATATTCATCGTCAAAGACACCGCCGAATACCGAAGTATCAACGTAAACTCTAATTTTCTTCATATTAAATATAGTGCACGCATATTTTCAATTATTGTTACTATATTGTACCACCCTCAATATATAATTTAATAATTCTAAATTCAAATCTCTCTCACCCAATCCACAATGTCCTGAATTACTTCAATTTCAACAGAGTTCGGCAGATTGTATTCTTCGGGTTTTGCTTTACCTTCACCTGTCATAAATAAGTGATTGAGTTTTGGATAGGATTTTAATTTCACATTCTTATGGTCAGAAAGTTTTTTCCTCCAAATATTAAAATCTTCCATCGTTACCTGATAATCTCTTTCTCCCTGCAGAATTAAAATCGGGAGTTTCACACCTTTTGCAACTTTAACCTGATCGTATTTTCCCAAATTGTAAAAATAACTTGCGGGTATTCCTATTATGGGTGTTGAAGGGGGGAGTGTGTTATTTTTCAAACTATCGATATTTAATTGCAGGTCGGTTAAAAAATTCCTTTCATCATCGGAAATTGTCTCCTTCAGAGAATAAATGTATTTCATCTGTTCTAAAACTAAATCTTCAAGTTTGCGGGCAGGGGCTGCCATCATTACAATTCCGCAAATAGTTTGCGACTGCGATGCTATCATCGGAGCTACCATAGCGCCCAAACTATGTCCGAGGACAATGATTTTATTTTTGTCTATATCATCACGTGCTTTTAAAAAATTTACAGCTTCGAGCACATCATCAATAACTTCAGGTTGAATGTTGATATCGGCGGGCTTCATTTTACTGCCGTATAGTTTTGTCCGCTTATCGTATCGCAGAACGGCAATTCCTTTTGAAGCCAATCCCCAAGCTAAATCCTTGAACGGTTTGTTTGGTCCGATAGTCTCGTCTCTATCGTTCGGTCCAGAGCCGTGCACCAAAATTACAACCGGTGGTTTTTCGACTCGCCGGGGGATTGTAAAAGTTCCTTTTAATCTCCATTCAGGCAAGCCGAATTCAACCTCGAGTTCTTTGAATTTTGCGATGTTCACGTATTCAGGAATTCTGTACTCAACTTTATCGGTTTTGGGTGTGATCCAGAAGCCGGATATTTCTTGCTTATTATTTACAACAATTTTGAAACTGAGTGATCCGTTTTCAAATTTGCAGCCGAAGTCGAATGTTGTTAGCTCGTTCTCTCCGTCAGCTCTACGAGTCGAGTCGTTGACTGACGGATTTATCACAGTATCAATGCCCGAAATAAATTTGCCAAACTGTTTCTCGATTCCGGGCATAATAGTCCCAAGCTGTTCTTCCGTGATTTTAGATTTTACAGTGGAATCAAAAAGTTGGTAAGCTTCGGAAACTCTGTTAGCAAACAAAAGTTGTATGAAGTTTCCCGCAAGCTCTTTCTCTTTCACTTGTGAGAAAAGAAAAGCGGGGAGAAGTAGCAATAAGCCAATAACTATTTTATTCATCTTTAACCTCAACAGCAGTTCCATATACAAGTATCTCGGCAGCGTTTTGCATTATATAGCTTGTCGAGAATCTGGTGTCAACTATTGCATTAGCTCCTAATATTGCAGCTTCAGCTTTCATTCTATCTACGGATTGTTCGCGTGATTCTGCAAGGAGTTTAGTGTATTCTTGGATTTCTCCGCCTACCAAATTTTTAAAAACAGCAACTATATCACGTCCGATGTGTCGTGCACGAACTGTGTTTCCTTTTACTATACCAAAAGTTTTTACAATCTTTTTGCCGGCAATGCTACTTGAAGTTGTTACTATCATCTTACTATCTCCTTGTATTTATCTGATTTTCTTAAAAATAAACGTTCACGCACGACCGAGACAAATAATATTATCCCGCCCGCAATTAACAATAAAATTGCTGCTTTTAAAAACCAAGCTAAAGTTGGGTCTTGTATAACCGACTCGACTGCTTTGAAGCCGCCGTAAATTAAAACTACGATTGCTCCAATCGAAATCAAAATCCAGGCAATTCCTCTTTCTAATCGCGAGTAGATGCCGAGCCAGTATTTATCCCACATTTCTTCGGGTGGATTTTTGAGTTTCATAGTTTTAGTTATCTCCTTTATTTGTTTTAATGAATTCCATTCTTCTTGATACTCATTTGATGAGGCTAATAAACTGTTGAACTCGATACGTTCTTCATCGGTTAGCATATTGTCCAAAGCTTTATTTAGCAATGTTTGGAAGCGATTTAATTCGATGTTCATTGCAGCTCCTCGATGATTTTTCGTAACCGCTTACGCGCGTAATAAAGTCGCGACATTACGGTTCCTGTCGGCACTTGTAATAAACCGGCTATATCTTCATAACTCGTATTTAAAATATCTCTTGCTGTAATTATTTCGCGGTCTTCGGGTGTAAGTTTCCAGATCGCCTGCCACACTATCTTTTTTGTTTCGTTTTGTTCGACCATCTTTTCAGTACTTTGATTTTCATCTTTGATATTTTCGAGATCTTCAAGTATTTCGGAAAAACTATTAACACGATTCGATTTATTTCTAAGATGATTTAAACAGAGGTTACGAAGAATTTTATAGAACCAAGTATAAAATGTTTTGGTTGTATCAAACTTTTTTATAGACTGATACGCCCGTATAAAAGCTTCCTGAGATAAATCGAGTGCATCATCGTGCGAGCCGACGATTGAAAGCGCCGAGAAGTAGGCACGCTTCATATATAGCTTCACAATTTCGCCATAAGCGTTTTTGTTGCCTTTTTGGGCTTTTATTATGAATTCTGCGTCTCTTTCAGTTTCAATCATTTTAGCTTCTGTATATGATACACTTGTGGAGGGAATTTATTCATTCAAGTCCGACTCACTTTTAAAGTGAGTCGGACTTGATGATGTATTTCTTTAAGTCAGAATCAAAAGTATTTGGAGAGATATAATCACTTACAAATTTTATATATTCTTCTGGATTCCTAAAGTTGTTTTTAACAAACTCTAAATCAACAAGCAAAGAATTACGTTGTCCAATCCACTCTAAATAATTTGAATATTTCCAGTTTAAAAGATCATCCACTAAACCGGAGTCTATAGGATTCCGATGTAAATAACGACACAAGTGAATCAAATAATTATGATTGTCTATGTGAATAGCTTTATAAGGACCTTCGAATAAAGTACCGGTTCTGCCAAACATTTTATTAAATGCCTTTGTATAACTGTTAAAAACCGATTGGATAAAGTTGCTGATTGAAATATCAGAATTTTGTCGTAATAAAAAATGATAATGATTTGGCATTAAGCAAAAGGCGATAGTGCTGACTTGAAAAGGTTCTAAGCATTTCTCCATCAAACCCATTAGGTATGAGTAATTTGTTGGTTTATAAAAAATATCTTCCTTATTACAGCCACGATTATAAATATGGTAATACTCACCCTTAATAAATTCTATGTTTCTTTTAACCATTTTCTTATTCCAACATCCGACGCATCTTTGAGATGCGTCGGATATATATCATATCATCTCTTTCAACAGCTCCTTTTTCGGATTTGCTATAACAACTTTATTAACCAACAATCCTCGTCGAGCACATACTGAAGCGCCCGCTTCGACTGCCGAGCGGACAGCCGCAACCTCGCCGGTCATTGTTACAAACGCTTTTCCTCCCAGTGCCATTGCAAGTCGGACTTCAATCAACCTCACATTTGCTGCTTTTGCTGCTGCATCTGCCGCTTCGATAAGTGAAGCAACGCTAAACGATTCAACGATACCGAGTGCCTCAAGCACTTCAACCTGACTCATACCAGAGATTGCAGGGAAGACTGATTTATGGACATTGGGTATTACCATAGCATCTACGACGCAACCAACTCCGGTGCGTTCTCCGGCTTCAACACTCGCTCTAACCGCTGCAACGTCGCCGCCTACCAAGACCATAAATTTGCCTGAGCAAATACTCCGCATAACGAGTAGTTCTACTTCAGAAGTTTTGAGCATAGTATCGGCTACTTCAAACCCAGCCGCGATACTCGATAATTCTACAAGTCCTATTGCATTCATTTCTATCATATTAAATTCCTATTTTACTACATTTATTTTTTGATAAATTTATTCATAATCACTATCTATTTAAGTCTAAAAGTAAATAGTTATTTGTTATTTCTTCGAGTGCGGTATATTACTTTAGGTTCTGCAATGCGAAACCCAATCTCTCTTTTTGGTTTTTCAGGTGGTTGGAGAAGTTGGCGTATTGCTTCGATTATCGAATGAATTTCCTTATCGTGTGTATCAATTTTTGATTCAAGAATGTGGATTTTCTTTGATAGTTCTCGTTGCGTTGCAAGGAACTCCCTCAGTCGCACAAATGCTTTTACAATCATTATACTCATCTTTATAGCCCGATCACTTTTTAGCACAGATGCGAGCATTGCAACACCATGTTCTGTAAATGCGTAAGGTAACACAGACGAATGCTTAAGAGTATCGAACCGGTGCCAATTTGTCACCAGTTCGTCTCGTTCTTTTCTCGTAAGCTTGAACATGAATTCACTTGGGAATCGTTCTTTATTACGTTTAACTTGACGATTCAAATATTTTGTTTCAACTGCATAGAGGTCTGCAAGGTCACGGTCGATCATTACCTTTAATCCTCTGATGATAAAGATTCGTTGTTCAATCAATCCTACTGGTATTATAGATTTTGTTTTTAGCATTCTTAAATCATTTCTTCTCAATCACCACTTCACTATCAATCTTCGTAACAACTCCATCGATGCTTGCGTGAATGCGCGCTCCTAATTTCCCATCCGGAATATCACCAATTACTTCACCTATCTTTACTTCTTTCCCAACTTTAATTACAGGCGAAGCGGGCGATCCGATGTGCTGCGAGAGAGGTATCCGAACTATTTTAGGTGAAAATTTCACATCTTCAAAATGTGCTGGTCCATCGTAACGATCAACGCCTAATTTCTTAATGAGTTGTTTTAAAGGAGTTCGGCGACCTTCACCGAGCGGGTGGACTTTAACATCGCGTTTGCCTTCCCACTTCAATCCTTTAGCGCGTAAATCCGATTTTGCACGGTCGCATGCTTCTTTTGGATATAAATCTTCAGGGCAGGCATACAGCGTGCACAAGCCGCAAGCACAACAGAGAGATGCGTACTGATTCCAGATTGCTTCACCTGTTACAGTGAAACCAAGACTTCGCATAACTTTGTGCGGTTGAACATCGTAACCGAGCAAGTAACGCGGACAAAACTCGGTGCAATAACTGCACTGATCGCAGGCAGATTTCCCGATTCGGTGCATAGAAGTCTCGGGTAAACTTTTTCGTTTTACAAGTCGATGGTCCATAGGAAGGACAACAAGTCCGGCGCAAGTTTTTGTAATAGGTAAACTCATATCCGTTGTGAGTGTTCCCATCATAATACCGCTGATGAAAACGGCGAAGTCGGAAACGGTAGCACCGCCAGCTGCAGCAATTACTTCCGCAAAACTAATTCCGATAGGGACTAAAAATGTGGATGGTTTATTTACAGCGCCAACCACTGAAATGTATTTCTGAGTTACAGGAATTCCTTCCGATGCGAGATAAGCGTTGCGCAAGGTTTCCACGTTATTGACAACTATACCAACATCGAGCGGTATGCCTTGAGGCGGAATTAAACGTTTTGTTGTTTCATAAACCAGAACATACTCATCGCCGGTTGGATAGTAATCGCCGAGCCACTGAACTTCTATGTTTGTATTTTCGACTGCCTTTTTTAAACCTGAAAATGATTCTTCGTGCTTTCGTTTTACACCAATGATTGCTTTTTTGGAACCTGTAGAAACGAGCCACTGAATTAATCCCCCCACAACTGCTTCGGGTTCTTTTATCATCAACTCCAAATCTTTATGAAGAAGCGGTTCGCACTCGGCACCGTTTGCGATTACGTATTCTACTTTTGAAGCTGCCTTGACGTGAGCAGGGAAACCCGCACCGCCGCAACCAACTACACCCGCTGATCTGATTCGTTCTATATATGTCAATTTTTAATCCTATTAGATAAGTGTTAGTTGAATATAATAAATTCTATAGAGTAATATTTCCAAAACTGATAGACATTGAGTTTATATAAAAACTCTTAGAGATATTGACCAGAATTTGGTATCTGTTAAAATATTACCAAAGAGTAAATCTACGCCACCATAATCTTTATGTTTGATCGTTGCACCGAAATTCGATGATAGTGATAATTCATTTCTTGTTATTTCATGTTTTTGCTCGTAAGTGAAAGTTCTATCGTTATAAAAATCACTATAAAGAATAGATTTTAATGTTTCACCTGTTTTATATCTTGGTTCAAACCCACCTCGGAAAATTACATGATCACCATAGAAATATTCGAGAGCTATCGGGAAGCGAATGTCTATGGTTTCTAACTTCTCTGAAGGAGATTTTGACATATTTACCGTAGTTGTCGTTAAAGAACTCACGGAAGTATGATTTCCATTTTCTGAAATATTTGTTTTATGGAGAATATAATTCACCGAAATAGCAGCATAAGCTACAAAAGTTTTGGAAAATATTCTTTCATAGCCGCAACCACTTCTGATGTCTAAAACGTATCCATCTCCTTCGCGTGTACCATCTGTGATATATTTATAAGTGCTTCCGGATGTATAGCTGACAGTGTCCAAGGTAGTCGCTTTACCTTTGATGTCATAAGTCGTGTAGCCCGACTGGGCTAAGAATCTCATAAGATGTCTTTTATCAGGTGACACATAACTTATTACCGCTGAAATTAATCCACCTCGTGTGTCGATATCTGTGGGTTTGAACCAGGCTCGATATTCTGTCGAAAATAATGAACGAATTGTTGTTTCATTCTGACTTTTGGGTTTGTAAGATGAAATTAATAATGTTGTTTTTAGATCCAGAACAAAATTAGTAAAATTTAATAATGTTCCCGCATCAATTTTATGTATTGTTCCAAATTTCGAGTAATCTAATAATCTTAGATTATCAGAAAAATTCAATGAGTCAGAGTTTTTTCTTGTAATACTTGAGCGGGATATTTCTTCTACCTTAAGAAAATGATAGCTTGCACCGGCATTTACATCAGAGTTGATAGGACTTGAAAAACTGAATCTGGTCCCATATCTTCTCGGGGGGTATTCATTTGTATATGTTTCCATAAAATCTTGGCCTGAACTACTATTATAACGATAATTCTCTGTAAATTTGTTTTTTCTCATGCCATCGAGATTTATTGATATACCTACAGATTTGTCAGCAATTGGAATAAAACCCCCTAAAAAAAATTTACTATTATCCTGAATAGATCCTAAATCACCAAAAATTTCATTTTTATTACCATCTATCAAATATGCTGGATTACGGAAATGGTCGGAGTAATCGTCCCGTATTAGACCGAATGAACCTTCAGCAAATGCTCGCATTCTTTGCGATTGATATGATTCTGTGGGTTTTGGAATTGTGAAGATATTATCCAAAACTATTGTAGTGCTATACGGGTCGCCAATATAGTATTGGTAATATTGAGCATTTGAATTGTGATAAATGAGGAGACTTAAGATGGCTAAAAGAAATCCGTTCTGTTTCATAAATAAAACTCCTTAATATTGGTTGATGGTTGATTTATAAATAAATGTCACTAATAACAGCTTCAGGATATTTTTCATTAATTACCTTTCAAAATTAATTTCCCGTTGGAGTTTACTTTTATCCAGTAACCTTTTCCTGGTAAAATTGTGTTTACAGCAATATACGATCTATCGTATCCGTAAAAACTTGATGTTATAATTCCACCTGGAATAGTCTGAATCGAGGAGATCGAAATCGGTTGAGACACAGAGCCAATCAAATTCCAACCCGCTACAACATCAATAGTGTCTGTTAATATTTCATTTCCTATAATATTAAAACTTAAAGTTGAATCGAATTTTAACCAATATCCGATTCCTTTTTTCAACGAATCGGTTTGAATATAAGTCGCATTGTATGAAAATGCAAGCGAGGTTGTATTCGTGAAGAGCGAGTTGATTCGACTATTAGTAATCGCCATGGGCAATGAAACTAAGTTCCATCCTTTATTAATTGAAAGTGATATTGATTGAATTCCCTTACCTGATATTTTTATGGAATCTTTCATATTTTCGTCGTTGTGATTGATTATGATGAAGGACGAGATGCTGTCGGAATTTGAAGGCGAGAATGTGATATAAAATTTACAGTTAGTATGAGGCGCTATTGATGTGCTTGCCGGATTTATTGAAAAGTTCAACGGGGTGGAGGTGGTGATGTTTAAACTATTTCCACCTGAATTATAAATAATTATGCTATCTGTTTTAAATGTCGATACGGGTATGTTTCCAAAGTTAATTTCTTTTTTGTTGAAAGAAATAATCGGTTTCAGAATTTCAGTCATTGCTGTGCCGGTAGAAAAAGGGGATGGAAAATTTAGCAACGACCCGATTGTCGGGACAATATCTGGAATTTTACACTTGAATGAGGAAAGACCTTTTTTAACTCCACTGCCAATTGCGAGTAATTGGATTCTTCTGCATCCCCAGCAACCATCGCCATGGCTAACAAAACCTGTTGATACACCATTGAGATGACGCCCGTGGTCGTTGGTTACAAAAACTGTAGTCCGGTTTTTAAACACTGAATCGCTTTGAACAAAATCCCAGAGCATTCCTACAATACTATCGGCAATTGTAATTTTACGTGTGTAGTTATTCCAATTTCCGGAATGTCCTGCCGCATCAACGTCTGCGAGATAGATAACCGAAAAGATAGGATGGTGCTGCGATAATTTTTGTTTAGCAAGATTCCATACAAAGAGGTCGCTCCAGTAACCGTCTTGCATTATATACCAGGGCCAATATTGAGGACCGTATTGTGGATGGTAGCTTGGCAGCCAAGGTCCCGAAAGTTGTTTAAGTATATACATCGCATTCGTTGAATCCTGATTTCGGTGTTTTCTGAAATATTCCCAAACAGTTGGGTCGAGAGCATATTGTGTTGCTACTCCGCTGATAGTTGTATCGCGTGGAGTTTTCCACGAACCCGACCAGATTGCAGGAATCGCCCGCTTTGTTACTGTTACACTGTCGTTGAGGAATGTATCCACAACAGCGGCTTGAGTTTTTAGTTGGTGCATTCGCGGAATGAATTGACCTGTCGGGTCTCCGAATGTTTCAGAATATCTCGCACCATCAATGATTACAAGAATAGCGTGCTGTTGGGCTGGTTGTGAAATAATACGCGGAGAGCAAAGAGCGTAGAGGAGAAATGTAAGCCCGTAAAGAAATAATTTATTTAATTTGTTAATCGTCATTACTGTTAAGATATTTTCTTTTTCAACTCTGCTAATTTTTTTAGAGCTTCTAAAGGAGTCATTTTATCTATATCAATTTTTTTAATCTCATCTCGGAGTTTATCGTCTTTCATCTCGAATAATGTTAATTGTACTTCAGTGGGGGCAATGCGTCCTTTCACCCTTTCACTTTTGCCTTCATCGTGTAAAGTCAATTCTGAGCCTTCGAGGTTTTTCAAAATAGTCTTTGCTCTATCTGTTATCTCTTCAGGCAGCCCAGCCATTTGCGCAACTTGTATCCCGTAGGAATGGTCGGCGAAGCCGGGAGTAACTTTGTGCAGGAAAATTACTTTATCACCATATTCACGCACATCGACTTTATAATTTTTGATTCTCGGGAATAAATCAGCAAGCTCGTTCAACTCGTGGTAATGCGTTGCGAAAAGTGTTTTTGCTCCTATCTGGTTGTGTAAGTATTCAGTCAAAGCCCAAGCGATGCTGATTCCGTCAAAAGTACTTGTTCCTCGTCCCACTTCATCTAATAAAATCAAACTTTTGTGAGTTGCAGTGTTCACAATGTGAGCAGCTTCGTGCATTTCGACTAAAAACGTACTTTCGCCCGATGCAATATTATCGCTGGCTCCAACTCGTGTAAAAATTTTATCTACAATTCCGATGTGAGCTTTCTTTGCTGGAACAAAACTTCCAATCTGTGCAAGCAGAACTATTAAACCAACTTGGCGAAGATAACTGGATTTGCCGCTCATATTGGGTCCGGTAATAATCAGAATCTGATTTTCCTCGTTGAGCAAGTATGTATCATTCGGTGTGTATTGATCGCCCGGCGGGAGCAGTCGCTCAATTACTGGATGTCGTCCTTCAACGATGTTTATTAAATTTCCATCATCTATTTCAGGATATGTGTATTCGTGTTCAATTGCTGTTTCAGCTAATGAGGAAAGCGTATCGAGAACTGCGGCGAGTTGAGCGTTATTTTGAATTTCCGCTGCCTGTTCGGCTGCTTTAAGGCGGAGTTCATTAAATATTTCTGTTTCGAGAACAACAATTTTTTCTTCAGCATTTAAAATCTTTTCTTCATACTCTTTAAGTTCAGGAGTAATAAATCTTTCACCAGTTGAGATTGTTTGTTTGCGAATGTAATCAGATGGAATTTTATCTTTGTGTGTATTAGTAACTTCAATATAATAGCCGAACACATTGTTAAAAGCCACCTTAAGTGAATTAATTCCAGTCCGCACTCGCTCTTTTAATTGTAGATTTGCAATCCAACTTTTACCGTTGAGGGTAATTTCTCTCAGCTCGTCTAATTTCGGATTACATCCTTTCATAATTACACCGCCATCAGCTAACGAAAGGGGTGGCTCATCGTTAATCGTTTTTGAAATATCATCAATCAAATCTGATAGAATTACAAAACCTTCTCTTATTTCTGAAAGCGTTTGGCACTCAGCCTTATTAATAGCCGATTTAAGATTTTCGACTTGTATTAAATTGTTTTTTAGAGCAATCATCTCGCGCGGGTTAGCACGTCCTGTGCAAACCTTTGCTATCAAACGTTCGAGATCTCCGAAATTTAGAAGCACATCGCCAACCTTACGGAGCATGTCCGATTTTTTTACTAACTCATTAACCGCTTCTAATCGTTCTTGTATCGGTTTGATGTTGCGTAATGGTTGATTGATCCATCTTTTTAGTAAGCGTCCACCCATCGGAGTCTTAGTTTTATCCAACACCCAGAATAACGTTCCTTCGTCTTTTCCTTCAATCGATTTTGTAATTTCTAAATTTCTTTTAGTCGATGGGTCAAGAGTTATATACTCGCTTGTGTTGTGTGGGAAAATTTTCTTGATGTGTGTAAGATTGGCTTTTTGAGTTTCCTGAAGATAATTAAGAACTGCCCCCGCTGCTACGGTTCCGGCGCGCGAACTTTCAATTCCAAAACCTTTTAACGATTGAGTTTTGAGATGTGTGATGAGGAGCTCGTAACTGTATTCATAATTAAAAATCCAATCATCCAATTTGGTGAATATACTTTTGTAACTTTCTTTAAGAATATTTTGGATTGTGTCGATGTCTCTTTTTTGAACTAAAATTTCAGCGGGATTGAAAGTTTGAATCTGATCCTTCAAATTTTTGAGAGGGAACTCGCTTACACCGAATTCAGCCGTAGATACATCCACGAAAGCGAAGCCAATTAGATCATCGCTCGTAGCGAAAGGTGAAGGCAGGTAAACTGATGCTAAGTAATTGTTTTGCTTTGTCTCTAAAATTTTTTCGGAGAATGAAACTCCCGGTGTTACAACTTCGATCACATCTCGCTTAACAATGCCTTTGGCAAATTTTGGGTCTTCCAACTGTTCACAAATAGCGACTCGTTTTCCGGCTTTGAGAAGTTTAGGAAGATAGTTATCGAGTGCGTGATAGGGGAAGCCTGCGAGAGGCGTTTCGCCGGCTGTGCCGTTACCTCTTTTGGTTAATGTAATACCAAGCACTTTAGAAGTGATTTTTGCATCGTCATCGAAAGTTTCATAAAAATCTCCCATCCGAAAAAGCAAAATTGTATCAGGGTATCTCGCTTTTACTTGTTGGTACTGCCGCATCAGCGGTGTTGATTTGATATTTGTGGCTGAACTCATTAAAATTTGTAATAATTTTATAAAATAAACGGAATTTAGGCGATAAAAACAATTCTAATGGTGTATGGTTAATAGTTAATTGTCAATTAGCAATTAGCTATTGGTTAGTGATCATTACTCCATAAATTCAATATTCCATTAATCCATTATTCCATCTATCTCCGCCCGAATGCCGTAGGCGGGCGGGCAACACACTCCACGCTCACCGCTCACCGCTCTATGCTCAACGCTCACCACTCACCACTCAACACTCTACGCTCACCGCTCCTCGCTCTACGCTCTTAGCTCACTTATTCAGCTTTATCCGAAACGTCGTTCCTTTTCCCAATTTACTTTCGAGCAAAATCAATCGTCCTTTATGGTAGGTCTCAATAATTCTTTTCGAGAGGCTCAATCCTAATCCCCATCCGCGTTCTTTAGTGCTGTAACCCGGTCTGAAAATATCTTTTTTAAATTTTTGGTCGATACCTTTGCCTGTATCTTTTACATCTATAAAAAAATACTTATTTTTTTCTTGTATCGAAATTGAAATTTTACCCTCTCCTTGTTCGATAGCGTCGATAGAATTTTTGATGAGGTTCTCAAGAACCCATTCGAACAGATCGCGATTAATTTTTACAGAGAAATCTTCGTTCAGGCTAACTGATATTTCAATGTTCTTACGCAACTGTGGCAGTCGCTTCCGGAAATAATGAGTAACATTTTCTATTAGCTCGTTCAGCGGTTCTAATTTCAAGTTTGGTTTAGAACCAATTTTCGAAAAACGTTCCGTAACTTTTTGGAGACGAATTAAATCGTTTTCCATCTCGTTTACTGTCTCTAAAACTTTATTACTTTTCTCTGCATTTAGTTTTATTAATTCCATCCAGCCCATAACATTCGACAACGGTGTGCCGAGCTGGTGAGCAGTTTCTTTAGCCATACCAACCCAGATATTACTTTGCTCAGTTCGTTTGATGTAACTAAAACCGACGTAACCGAGGAGGATAAATATACCTGCCAAACCGATTTCAATAAAAGGGAGCCATCGCAGTTCAGTAACTATTTGAGATTCGCCGTAGTGCAGATACTGAAGAATGATGGTGTCGTTCAGAGCCACCTTAATCGGTTCGTTAGTTTCGTCAAACCGTGTGATGAGTTTTTTTAGAAATATTTCTTGGTTCAATTCCGAAAGAGTTGTATCCAACGAAATGTTTCTTACGTTCATTTGGTATGGAGGAATTGGATTTTTATGATTATCGGATAAAATAATAGGGAAGTCGATTGCTTTTATCACCTCATTAAAAACGAAACTATAATCTGCTTGTGCATCAGGACTTGTTGCCAGGTATTCCAAAGATTTTGCGTAGAGGTCGGCTATTTCACGTTCCTTCACCAATAATTTATCGACGACAATTTGTGTATAAATTATGGTTGCCACAACAAGTATGATGGCGGCAATTACTAATGAGAGTTTAATGTTTGTGGAGCGGGGTGTTGCCATATTTAATTGTCAAGGATTATAGTTTGATTTCTTTTGGGACCAACCGAAATAATGTTAATGCCAACACCTGTAAATTTTTCTATCGCCGATAAGTATTTTATAGCGTTATCCGGCAGGTCGGTAAACGAAGTCATATTTTCTAATTCTGTTTTCCATCCATCGAATCGTTCGTAAATTGGTTTAACAGATTCCAACGAGAGGACATCGGTGGGAAATGTTTTTAATCGCTTCCCGTTGTATTCGTAAGCAGTGCAAATAAATATTTCATCAAAAGCGCTAAGCACGTCTAATTTTGTAATTGCTAATTTTTCGATTCCGTTTATCATTGCAGAATATTTCATGGCAAATGCATCGAACCAGCCGCAGCGGCGTGGTCGCCCGGTAGTAGCGCCGAATTCAGAACCGACTGTGCGGAGTTTGTTACCGAGTTCACCAGTGAGTTCGGTGGGAAACGGTCCATTGCCAACACGAGTGCAGTAAGCCTTTGCAACACCGAGAATTGATTTGATGGATGTAGGAGGAATTCCAAGTCCGGTGCAAGCGCCGCCGCTTGTGGGATTAGAGGAAGTAACGAAAGGATAAGTTCCGTGGTCAATATCTAACAACGCACCTTGAGCCCCCTCGGCTAAAATATTTTTCCCGTCTTTGATAGCATTATTTAAGTAGAGAGCTGTATCGGTAACATACTCATCAATTATTTTATCGAAATCTTCGTATTCTGAAACAATTTTTTCAACATCTAATTTCTCCACACCATAAATCTGGTCAAAAAGTTTGTTATACACTTCGATGTTCTTGATTAATTTCATTTCAAATATCTTGCGATCAAGAAGGTCAACTATTTTAATTCCTGTTCGGGTTGCTTTGTCGATGTATGCGGGACCTATGCCTCGGCCGGTAGTTCCAATTTTATCGGCTTCCTTTTCCCGTAAATTATCGATCAGTTTATGATACGGCATTATGAGATGTGCATTATGGCTGATGAGCAAACGATTGGAGATGTTGATTCCTAAATTTTGAAGTTGTTTTATTTCGTCCAACAACGCAATTGGATCGATCACTACACCGTTACCAATTACACAAATAACATTTGGATGGAAGATACCAGAAGGGATGAGATGCAGAATGTATTGTTTATCATCCAGCACGATTGTATGTCCTGCATTAGCGCCGCCTTGATAACGAGCTACGATGTTTATATTTTGGCTGAGGAGGTCAACGATTTTTCCTTTACCTTCGTCGCCCCATTGTGCACCGAGAATTATTTGAACGCTCATAACGACCTTAATAAAATAAAAACTCCGATAGGAAACAAGTTCACTACCGGAGTTAGTAAAAGTTAAAATTCAAGAAAATAATTTATTATTAGCTGAAGTTACGCAAAAGAGTCATTCTGAACGAAGTGAAGAATCTTAAACCTCAAATTCGAGCTATTTTTAGATGTTTCTCCCGACTAGTCGGGATCAACATGACAAAAAGTCAATTCTGCGTAACTTCAGTTATTAGTAGCTTTCAACCGCTTGTTTAACAGTTTTAAATATATCGAAAACTTTAACAAGTTTTGTAATTATTAGCAAGTTTTCGATTTTTTTAGATGGTGCCGCAATTTTCAGATCACCTGAAGCATTACGCATTGTAGTGAGCGCAGCAATCAACATACCCAAACCGGAACTGTTCATAAGCTTTACGTTTTTTAAATCTAAAACAATCTTTTTCTTTCCATCGGCAATAAGTTTATGGAGCAGATCATTCAGGACTGTTGAATCAGGTCCACCCATTACCTTACCATCAAGACTTATGATAGTAATTGTCTGGCTTTCTTTGATTTTGAATTTCATATTTTAAATTAGCTTTGTTTTTTTCGCAGAGACCATTCGTAAACCACGGCGCTTGCAATGTAGATTGACGAGTAAGTACCCACTACAATACCGATTGTAAGTGTGAAAGCAAACCCGCGTGTAACCTCGCCACCGAATATCATAATGATGAATAGTACTACGAATATTGTTCCTGATGTAATAATTGTACGACTGATTGTGTCGTTTATACTTTTATTAATTACTTCGAACAGACTCATTGTTTTATAGATTTTCAAATTTTCCCGGATACGGTCGAAAATAACTACACTATCGTTGACCGAAAGACCAACAAGTGTGAGGAAAGCAGCAATCATATTTTGGTCGATTTCAAAATCTAAAAAGGGAGTCATACCGTCGAGGAGGGAGATAATACCCAATGTTATCAGAACATCGTGGAATAAGGCAACAACGGCACCAACACCATAAATAAATTTAAACCGGAAGCCGATGTAGATCAACATTACTATCAGCGATGCAAGAATTGCGTAAATAGCGCCACGACGAAGTTCTGCACCGATTTTAGGTCCTATCTTTTGTTCTTCCAAAATTGTGGTTGGATTGTTAGGGAAGTTTTTTTCAAGTGTTGATTTTATCTTGTCGCCTAAAACCGTGCCGAACTCGTGCATCGGAGTCCTTATCAAAATATTAAGCGGGTCGCCATACACTTTTATTTCAGCTCTTGTTATACCTTCTTTATTTAAGGCATCACGGATAACAGATATTTGTGCCGGAGTTTGAAACTGAACAACTAACTCCGTTCCACCGAGGAAGTCGATTCCATAATCAACCCCCTTAACAAAAAGTGAAATCATTCCGAAAGAAAGAAGAGTCAAAGAAGCGATATAAAAAGTTTTTCTGACACTAAGAAAATTTAGATTTGTTTTTTTAAAGAATCTCATAGTAATAAAAATCCTGTTTGATTAACCAAAACTGATATTTGAATTGCGTTCAGTCATTATATTAAATATTACACGTGTTATGACTATGGCGCTAAATAAACTTGCAGCTATACCAATCATCAGAGTCAATGCAAAACCTTGTATCGGTCCACTGCCAAAATTGTAAAGAATTACACCCGTGAAGAATGTCGTTAAGTTCGAATCGAAAATGGCAGTCCAAGCTTTCCTATAACCTGCATCAATAGCAGCTCTTAAGGTTTTACCTGTAACTGCTTCTTCGCGGATGCGTTCAAAAATTAGAACGTTGGAATCAACTGCAATTGCCATCGTTAAAATCATACCAGCGATACCGGGCAATGTAAGCGTGCCTTGAAAAGCGGCTAGCACGGCTAAAACGAATACTACATTGAACATCAAAGCAAAATCTGCTATCGTGCCGGCTTTGTTGTAATAAATAATCATAAATAAAACTGTTAGTACGAAAGCGAGCAAAGATGAATTGATCCCTTTATTGATTGAGTCCTGTCCGAGTGATGGTCCAACAGTTTGTTGCTGAATAATTTCAACAGGGGCGGGGAGGGCACCGGCTTTTAAGACAATTTCTAATAACCTTGCTTCCTCGATATTGTCCATTCCCTCAATTTGGGAATTACCACCAATTATTTTTTGTCGCACTACAGGGGCTGAAAAAACTCTGTTATCAAGAACAATCGCTATGCGTTTCTGGATGTTCGCACCGGTTATTCGTGCCCAATCGCGTGCACCTTCAGTATTCATTTCCATGTTAACAACGGGTGTATTGTAATTAGGATCGATAGTCGCACGTGCGTTTACTATAACACCACCAGTCAATTCAGCTTCCTTTTTTACGGGATAGAGTTTATACCATTTTTTTCCTTCAGCTATCAATGAGTGCTTTGCTGACCAGAGGAAAATCATGTCTGTGGGAATTAATTTTTTTATTTCGGGTCTTTTGAGCATCCGATTTATTTTTTCACGGTTTTCTTCAGCGACAAAAAATTCGCCCGGGATCTGTGGGTCAGGTCGTGCAAGGAAAAAGAATGGATGTTCCTTTGCAGCATCGGCATCAGCCTGTGTTGCTGTTTCCGGTATGGTAATATCGTTTGTATCTTTTACCGCTGCTATTTTGGCTGTATCTTGCCCTAACGTATCTACTATTTGCTTACCAGCCAAATATTTATCTATAGTTTCAGTAACTCTATTGACGACTTCAGGCTCTTTAAGTAATTTAAATTCGAGTAATGCAGTTCCTTGAAGAAGCTGCCGGACTTCGGCTTCTTTACTTACACCTGGTAATTCTACAATAATTCTTGTTGCACCTTGCTTCTGAATGGTTGGTTCTGATACACCATATTGGTCAACTCGGTTTCGAACAACTTCTACCGCTCTATCTATTGCATTAACGGCTTCTTCATCTAATTTTGATATGATTTCTTCGTTATTATCCCGAATGCTGCCATAATACCTGCTCAGCCGAATACCTCTTTCCTCAAATTTACGAAGCAGGATACCTGTAATTGGTTGATCCGATACTTTTGTTTCTGCATGAACTTCATTTATTACGGTATTAAAAGTTTCATCCTTATTTTTTGCCAAATCTTCAAGCAATTTAGGGATGTTCACTTCTAAAACGACGCGCATACCACCCTGAAGATCCAAACCCAACTTGATTCTTTTCATCCGGGCTTCACGAATAGCAAGTTCGTTTTGTTCAAGATATTTAACACTGTCTTCGCCAACCATACTTGTTAATTGCTTTGTAAAGTTATAATCCGTATAAGTAGGATACAGAAGATACAGAGCTATTAAAACACTGGCGATGATAATAATAATTTTACCGCGTTCTTTTTTCACGAAAGCTAAACCTCCATAAGACTAATATTTGTTGATTTTATGGTTCATAGTTAATTTTTGAGATGAAAATATAACGGAATATTACATAAAAGTCAATAACAATTAAAAACTTATTGCTTATCTCAATTTTTTGATATATATTTAATACGTTTTTAATAACAATAATATCATTATAAGGAGACATTTTAGTATATGCCATTAATGACTCGAATGCGCGATAACATGCCAGCGATTATTATCTTTCTTGTTTTCGCTTTCATTTTAACCATCATATTTGAATGGGGTATGGATTACCTCGGTACCTCCTCGCAACGCCAAGAATATGTGGGTGTAATCAACAATCGAAATATTACTTATCAAGAGTTCGTTGAACTTGTCAGAGAAAGGTCTGAGCAACAAAAAACTCAAACCGGAAAAGAACCTGATGAAAATGAATTGAATCGCCTACGCGATGAAGTTTGGAATTCATTAGTTACTCAGACGTTAATAGATGAAGAAATTGAACGAATAGGAATCGAAGTCCCTGAACAAGAAATTATCGATTGGGTAAAGGGCGAAAATCCACCAGAATTCTTACACCGTCAGTTTGTTGACTCAGCTGGCAATTTCAACCGTGCAGCCTACGAGTCAGCTATTTCCGATCCTCGTAATAAGGAAATCTGGATACGTGTAGAGGAAGGACTCAAAAAACAAAGGATGCAGGAAAAATTGCAAAGTATAGTGCTAGCTGGTGTTCGTGTATCAGAAACAGAAATCTTCCAAAAATTTTCTGATCAAAATTTAAAATTGTCCGCTGAATATATTTTCTTCGATCCGAATAAAATTGTTACTGATGAGGAAGCAAACGTTACCGATTCAGATATTGAAAAATTTTATAACGAAAATTCATCCGAGTATAAAGTTGAAGCAACTCGAAAACTTAAGTACGTTAAGTTTATCGAAGCACCTTCCTCAAAAGATACTCTCTCTGTGGTTGCGGAATTAGATGACGCCCTACGCCGCACAGCAGCAGGAGCTGATTTTATGGACCTGCTCAGTACATACTCCGAAAATCAAAACACTGATATTTTTTACAAACCGGCAGACTTAACTCCCGTAAAAGCCGATAAATTATTTTCAGCAAAAGTAGGCGACATCGTCGGACCTTTTGCCGATAACGATGGATATCATTTAGTAAAAATTTTGGAAGAAAAAACCGGCACTGAAGAGTTTATCAGGGCTAGCCATATTTTGTTTTCGACACAAAGTGCCGACAGTATCAAAGTTCTGGCTGAAGCTAAAGATGTTTTAAATAAAATTCGCAGTGGCGAAGATTTTGCACAATTAGCTGAAAAGTATTCGCAAGATCCCGGCTCGGCAGTTAAAGGGGGAGATTTAGGTTGGTTCGGTAAAGGAAGAATGGTGAAGCAGTTCGAAGAAGCTGCCCTTAAAACTCCAGTCAATCAAATTACCGGTCTGATTCGAACTCAATTCGGGCATCATATTATAAAGGTAACAGGTAAAAGCAAGCGCGAACTTAAAATTGCCGACATTGCAATCCCTGTTCGTGTAAGTTCTGAAACTCGCAGTGCTATTTACCAAAACGCTCAGGATTTTAAATTTTTAGCCGAAGAAAATGATTTTATTAAGGAGGCAGAAACATTAAAGTATGAAATTATTGAAACACCTGCATTCGGTGAAAAAGGAATTATTCCCGGTATCGGCAACCATCCTTCAATAAGCAGATTTGCTTTTGAAAACAAACTTGGAACCATCAGCGATGTGCTTCCGCTGACTGAAGGGTATGGAGTGTTCACGATTTCTGAAGTGAAGAAAGAAGGAATACGACCATCAGCAGAATTGAAAGAAAGTATTCGTCCTCGCGTGCTTCGTAATAAAAAAATGCAACTGTTGAAAAACAAAGTAAGCGATTACAGAAAACAATTACAGTCCGGCGATCCATTGAGTAATTTGACTCAACAGAATCCAGACCTTGCCATTCAATCAACCGGACAGTTCACTCCTGGCGGTGGAGTTCCGGGTATTGGTAGGGATATGATGCTCATTGGAAGTTTGCTATCGTTAAAGCTGAACGAGGTTTCAAAACCTTTCGAAGGAATGCGCGGTTATTACATCGCAAAGCTGACCGAGCGTGTTGAAATTGATTCAACTGCTTATAAAGCACAAAAGGAAATGCTATCAACACAAATTTTACAGACAAAGAAAAGTCAATTCCTTAGTGAATGGTTGGAACAATTAAGGAAGAATGCTGAGATAAAAGATAATCGGGATTTATATTTCAGATAAATAGAATCACAAATCATGAGACCGACTAACAATGAGTTTAAAAACAAAATTTTAGTCGGTTTTTTATTTATATATAAACGATGAATAAAAGAATTGCACATCTATTTTTGCTCCTGATTCTCTTTGTTGGAAATGTTCATTCAGGAGATTATAAGTCTTCAATATTTTTGAAGGGTTTGTATATTACTTCATCCAAAATATACTTATATCCCGACGCATCCGATTTTATATTGAGAAGTAAATATCTTCCGATAGAAAACATTTATGGGGGAGGTGTAGATTTCCGGGTTAATTTGTCGAGTGCAAAAATTCAATTAGGGCTATCGGTCGATTTCATCAGCAAAGCTCAAAAAAACGATTTGCAAAAGACTGAAGATGGTTTCACTGCGATTCCGGTAGAGATATCCGGATATTTTTATATCCCAATTACAAATTCGGATATTTCCATTTTTATGGGAACCGGAGCCGGTTTATATTTTGGAGAGAGAAAGTATTCATTAAATAATCAACAAGCTATTTTGATTGATAAAAAGTTTGGATTTGGCATTCATGTATTAGGTGGAATTGACTATTCAGTTTATGAAAATTTTATTCTGCGGTCGCAACTTAAATTTCGAGATTTATATTTTAGAACAACCAATCAATTCGTAGCTTCTGATATTGATGAGAAGCCGTTCGTTTCGCAAGTGAATGTAGATGGAATGATTGTAGAATTAGGAATTGTTTTTACTTTTTAATTCGGAACATATTGAAAGAGCAGATAAAAAAAGATTTAATTTATTTTACCGGCTTTATGGCTGGTGGTAAAAGCACAATCGGTCAGATTGTTGCAAATACTTTGGGTTATGCTTATACTGATATCGATAAAGAGATTGAGAAAAGATTAGGTAAAAAAGTAACTGAAATATTTGCAGAACTCGGCGAGGCATATTTTCGTGAATTAGAGACACAAGTTCTTTCAGAAATAAGCAAACAACCGCGTCATGTAATTTCTTTAGGCGGAGGAACAATTATGAACCCGAAAAATTTAGAAATTATTAAATCGAAAGGGTTACTGCTATATCTTAAATCGAGTTTAGAAAATATTTATAAACGATTACGTTATAAAACCGACAGACCGGTATTTATGGATAAGGACGGAAAGTGGCTGCGTGATTCTGAATTGAAAGACAAAATAAAAATTTTGATGGAAATCAGAGAACCTATTTATCAACAATCCGACTTAATTTTTCAAACGGACAACAAACCGGTTGGGGTTACTGTCGATGAGATAATTAAAAAAATAAAACCACTTATTGAATTATAAAAGACAGCCAAAAACAGTTATAGATAGAGTGCCTTTGAATATTCTGAGGTCAGCTTTGAAGTTGACAACGCCAAAAATATTTATTATATTCAAGTGAAACCAAGTGGCTTATTGTCTATGGGCGTGTTGCCGAATACCAGAAAGGAGAAATCTTATGCATAATTTTCTTATTTATTTTGGCTGCTTATTTGCAATATTGTTTACATGCTGCAAGAAAACGGACTCAGTTGTTTCCCCACTTTCAGAGAATCCTGAAATTTCTGTAATCATTGATGCCAGCCAAAATGCCTTTAATCCTTTTAAGGATGAGGTAGTTATTAATCCTTCAGGGCTTGCTGTTTTAGAGAGACATTTTGGTGCATCCCCACAATCAATATCAAGAAGATTAAATAGTGAAGAACATCGATACATCCTGACTTTG
>JAUXOG010000139.1 GCA_030682385.1 Bacteroidota bacterium | reverse complement strand
AAAATTATATTCAATTATCAAACGAGCCAATTTACACAATCGGAGCTGCATCTAAGGCGGTTGGCTTATCAGTTCAGATGCTCAGGCTTTACGAAACGGAAGGGCTTATTCTTCCTTTTAAGAAAAGTTCACTGCATCGACTTTATTCCGAAACAGACATCGAAAGAATCCGATGCATCCGTAAAATGATCAACGAAGAAAAAATCAGCATTGTCGGAATAAAGCGGTTGTTAGCTTTGATACCCTGCTGGGCAATTAAAAATTGTCCGAAGGGAAATAGAGAGAGTTGCAAAGCATTCACCGATCACACACAGCCATGCTGGTTACAAAAAGAAACTTCTAACGGATGTGAAAATTCGCATTGCAGGTTATGTCCGGTTTATTTAAAGGTTTCAAATTGCGCAAGTCTTAAACAAATTTTGAATCAAGTTGAACGGGTTGAGGTATGAATCTTTTTACAGGTAATTGCATCATATGTGTATTAATAATTTTTAAATAAATAAAAATTTGGCAAGAAAAAGATGAAAAAACTAGTTATTTTGGGCGCCGGTACAGCCGGCACGATGATGTTAAATAAATTGCACGGTGAACTTGACAGAAATGAATGGCAAATTACAATTGTCGATCAGCACGAGACACATTATTACCAGCCGGGATTTTTGTTTATCCCTTTCGGCATCTATAGCAAAAAAGATGTTATAAAACCTAAACGCGATTTTTTCCCTTCAGGTATAAACGTAATAACTTCGGAAATAGAAAAAATTGAACCGGAAAGTAACAGGGTTCTGCTAAATAATAATTCTGTCATCTCTTATGATTATCTGATTATTGCAACCGGCGCAAAAATCGCTCCCGAACAAACTGAAGGTATGAAAGATAAACTCTGGCAAAAAAGCATTTATGATTTTTACACAATCGAAGGCGCCTGTGCTTTGGCAAATTATTTCAAACATTGGGAAGGTGGAAAACTTGTTATCAATATAACCGAGATGCCCATTAAGTGTCCGGTTGCTCCGTTGGAGTTTGCTTTTTTAGCTGACTCATACTTTACTGAGCGCGGCATACGTGATAAGGTTGATATTCATTTTGTAACTCCACTGCCGGGCGCTTTTACTAAACCGAAAGCTTCCGCAATCTTAGGCGACTTCCTCGGTAAGAAAAATATCAATCTAACTACCGATTATAATATCGCTCGAGTTGATAACGACGAGAAGAAAATTATTTCATGGGATGAGACGGAAATACCGTTCGATGTGTTGGTAACAATCCCCACTAACATGGGCGACGATCTAATTGCCCGAAGCGGCATGGGAGATGAACTCAATTTTGTACCTACCGACAAACATACCTTACGCTCAGAGAAATATGAAAACATTTTCGTCATCGGGGATGCTACAAACTTGCCAAGTTCGAAAGCCGGTTCGGTCGCTCACTTCGAAGCTGATATTCTTTTCGAGAACTTCTTGAGTGCTATCGAAGGACAACCTCTGCAAGCTAAATTCGACGGACATGCAAACTGCTTTATCGAGTCTGGCTTTGGAAAAGGAATCTTAATTGATTTTAACTACGACACAGAGCCGCTGCCGGGCAAATATCCACTACCGGGTATCGGCCCGTTTTCTCTATTGGAAGAAACTAAAATGAATCACTACGGCAAAGTGATGTTTAGGTGGATGTACTGGAACTTCCTTTTAAAAGGCGTTGAGTTACCGATAGAATCGAATATGTCAATGGCAGGTAAGAGGTTTTAAAATGGATGAACAAAAAGTTCAGAAGCAGATTGGTGAAATCAATCGCAAGTTAGATATTATACTTGAAGAGATTCAGCTTCAGCGAAAACATCGTCGAGAAATGGATGACCTGAAAGATGATCTCATGCGAGTAGGTAAGGATTTGTACAACTCGGCAGTCGAGGAGCTTGAAGAAGTTCACGACAGTATCCAGACGGGCGATATTCTCTATCTCTTTAAAAAGCTGTTGAGGAATGTAAACAATCTTACAAAAACTTTCGAGATGCTTGAGAACACGAAAGATTTTCTACAAGATTTCGGACCCATCTCAAGAGAGCTGGTCACCGATTTTATGAATAAATTAGACGAGTTCGATAGAAAAGGATACTTCGACTATTTGAGTGAACTCAGCAAAGCTTTGGATAATGTCGCAACTTCATTTACCATCGAGGATGTTCGCCATCTTGCCGATAATGTTGTAACGATATTGAACACTGTCAAGAACCTCACACAACCGGATATGCTTCATGCCATTAATAATGCCGTATCAGTCTATAATAAATTAGATATCGAAGTTACAGAAAAAGTAAGCATCGTATCATTAATCAAAGAATTGAATACACCGGAAATGAAACGCGGCTTAGCGTTCGGGATAAAGTTTCTAAAAAGTATATCTGAAATTCAAAAAGAAAAACCCTCAACATGAAATTAAAAGAAAATTTATAGGAGAAAAACTATGGCAACAAAAGAAATAGCCGGCAAAACAATTGAGTTGGATGCCGACGGAAATTTAGCAAAATTAACAGATTGGAATGAGGCAGTTGCCAAAGAACTTTCAAAGGAGGAAGGTATTGAGCAGCTAACCGACCGTCACTGGGCTGTCATCAATTATATGAGAAAAGAATTTACAGAAAAAGGCGATGCACCCTCGATTAGAAAACTAACAAAAGAAAGCGGAGTTGATACGAAGGAACTTTATCAACTATTTCCCAAAGGTCCTGCGAAAAAAGCCGCACGCATTGCCGGACTTCCAAAACCAAAAGGTTGTATTTAAAACTAAAAGGAGATGATTAAATGACTACAGAAAAAATTGAACCAATTAAAAAAGTTTCGATCGTTGTATCACGTGGCTCGCTCGAGGGAGTGTATCCCGGACTTATAATGGCAAATGGCGCGAGGATGGAAGGGATAGAAGCAACTCTCTTCTTTACATTTTTCGGTTTGCATGCCGTTATTGAGGAAAAAATGGATAAGCTAAAAGTTGCAACTGTCGGTAATCCTGCGATGTGTGTACCTACTGCTATGGGTCCCGGTTTACCAACATGGATGGGAGCAATTCCCGGTATGTCGTGGTTTGCAACAAGCATGATGAAGAAAGAAATGGAAAAACTCGATATACCTCCCGTCCGAGAATTTATCGAAATGATTCACGATGCGGGTTGCGAAATATATGCCTGTAAAGCTACAGTAGATATGTTTCACCTAACGAAAAAAGACTTTTGTCCGCAGGTTGACGCCGTAATTTCAGTCGGCGAATTTTACGAAAAGTCGGCCGGCGCGCAAATAATTTTTACATAATTTTACAACTCCTTTTTTATCTAATAAAAATATTTTATATTAGTAACTGAAGTTACGCAGAACAGTCATTCTGAACGAAGTGAAGAATCTTAAACCTCAATTTTGAGCTGTTTTTAGATGTTTCTCCCGACTAGTCGGGAGAAACATGACAAAAAGTCGATTCTGCGTAACTTCAGTTAGTAACAAGATTTATTAAAAAATCTTGTTTTATGACATTTTACTCCGAGTCCGTTTACCTAAGTCGTTTGATATGGCAATGGACCAGTAAGTCGTTAATTACTTTGCAGCTCTATGAATGTATTGGGCTAGGATAATAGAAAGGATACATATATGAAACTATCTTATGATCCGCGTTATAATATCGCCTATCTGCGTTTCAAAGCGAAAACTGAAGAGGTAGAAACTCTGAAAGTAAGTGACGAAATGACCATTGATATGGCTCCGGATGGAACTATCTATGGTATAGAATTGCTTAATGCAAATGAACAATTAAAACGTGACGATGGTGGCAAATTATATATCCTGAACGAAGCTACTGGCAAGCAAGTTGAACTAACACTTGATGTAAATAAAATTTAGAGTTCTTTAATTTTTACTCCGAGTCTGTCTGCCTAAGTCGATTGATATGGTAACGGACCAGTAGGTCGTTTATGACCTTCCCTCCTGGAAAATATTTTCAGGAAGGAAAGGGTGCTGACCGAAAGGTAAGTGCCTCCCGAATTTGGAAAGGAGAGAATGTGATTTTATCATTGTAACATTGAATCATCGGTTCATTGAATCAATGAATAAATGGATCAATGATTCAATTAACTATTTTTCCCCGTCCTTTCCTGAAGCGATGGGGTTTTTTATTATGTAGAATAAATAACGAATATCGAATGTTGAATATCGAATTATGAACTTCAATCTGAAATCTGAAACTTGTGGTGAGCGAAAGCGAACCATCTGAAATCATCAAATAACTAATGTCTCAACTAATAGATTCCTTTAATCGACAGCACAACTATCTTCGCATCTCGGTAACGGATAGGTGCAACTTGCGTTGTGTCTATTGCCAGCCCGCCGATGGCATTGAACTGAGACAGCGAAGTGAAATCCTGACCTTCGATGAAATCGAGCGGGTTGCAAAATTATTTGCAGAAATTGGTGTAAATAAAATCCGAATTACCGGTGGCGAACCACTTGTGCGAAAAGATTTACCAAAACTGATTCAAAGATTAGCAATCATTCCCGGTATTCGAATCCTCGGTATGACTACGAACGGAGTTCTGTTAAAATCTTTCGCTCATCAATTGAAACAATCAGGTCTAACCAATTTGAATGTTAGTTTGGATTCTTTGCGTTCCTCGCGGTTTGAATTGATTTCAGGCCGCCAATATTTTAAAGATGTTTTAGATGGAATATATGCTTCACTTGATGCGGGCTTTCAACCGCTAAAGCTGAATGTCGTAGTTATGGGCGGCATCAACGATGATGAACTACTCGACTTCGTTGAATTCGTAAGAGATAAGCCAATCAATGTTCGTTTCATCGAGTATATGCCTTTCAAGTTTAACCAGTGGAATCAGGCGAAATTTGTTTCTTTCCAACAAATGGTGGAAACTATAAGTGGGAGATTTGAAATGCAACGAATTAAATCTATAGATGAGAATTCAGTAGCGAAGGAGTATAGGATTACTGGAGTAATGGGAACGATTAGCTTTATTACATCAATGTCCGATCATTTTTGCGGAACGTGCAACCGGATTCGCTTAACAGCCGACGGCTCGATTAAATCTTGTTTATTCCATCCAGCAGAAATAAATTTACGTTCAGCATTGAGGGACAATACCTCAGATGAAATTATAACTGGAATGATTCATTCTGCAATTATAGCAAAACCTTTTGGTCATCCGGCAGCGGAAGAACTTGTTGCAATCGAAAATAGAAGTATGATACAAATCGGTGGATGATTTTGCGTAACGGAGCAGTCAGTAGGTAGTATGTAAAAATGCAGTAATAAATTACCAATGTCGAATAATGAAAATAGAATAACGAACATCCAAGATCGAGCTCAACGATGATAGATATATCAAATAAAACCAAAACTCTTCGCACTGCGGTTGCGACAGGAACTCTTAAATTAAAAAATGAAACCATTTTATTAATTCGCCAAGGTAAAATTCCGAAAGGCGATCCGTTGCCCGTGGCGAAAGTGGCAGCAATTCAAGCTGCTAAAAATACGAGTCAAATAATTCCTTACTGCCATCCACTGCCTGTTGATTATGTCGGAGTTGAATTTAACATCGGAGAAAATTTTATAGAAGTGAGCGTAACAGTAAAAGCGATTTACAAAACCGGTGTCGAGATGGAAGCCCTCACCGCAGCATCTGTTGCCGTCCTTACAATTTATGATATGACAAAGATGTTAGACGAAACGATGACGATATCAGAAATTAAACTTGTAAGTAAAACCGGCGGGAAGTCGGACTTTAAAACGAGTTACGAGCGTCCGCTGCGCGCGGCGGTTTTGGTAATGTCGGATTCGATTGCAGCAGGAACAAAATCCGATTTATCGGGCAAGCTCATCGTTGAACGTCTGAAAAAAGAATTGGTGGAAGTAGTTGATTATAAAATTATTCCTGATGAACTTGAACAAATTGTATCTGAACTTATTCGTTATGCCGACGAATTGAAATTAGATTTAGTAATGACCACCGGCGGAACAGGTTTCAGTTCGAGGGATTGTACGCCAGAGGCGATGGCAAAAGTTGTAGAGCTGGAAGTTCCAGGTATTCCGGAAGCCGCTCGTTCATTCGGGCAGGAACGCACACCGTACTCGATGCTTTCACGTGCATCAGCCGGGTTGCGGGGAAACACTTTAATCGTGAATCTTCCGGGTTCAAAAAAAGGTGTTGCCGAATCGCTCAATGCGCTGTTTCCCGGTTTGCTTCATTCATTCAGGATGATTTCTGGCGGAGGACATTGAGGATTATTAATTGTCGATTGACAATTTAAATGTAGGTAGAAAAAATATGATAAATTATCACGAAGCACAAAAATTAATAGAAGAGCAAACAAAACCACTCATTGCAATCAAATTGCCGCTGATGGAAACACTCGGTTACACTCTTGCAGAAAATATTTTTACAAAACATCCGATACCGATGTTCAATTCGTCAGCGGTGGATGGATTTGCGGTGAATGTAAATGACTTACATCTACCTTCATCTAAAAATCCGGTTTCTCTAAAAGTGCAAGCAGTTATTCAAACTGGCGATACTCGAAAACATTCGCTGAAGAAAAATCATACATTCGGAATAATGACCGGCGCAGTTATCCCGCGGAATGTAGATGCAATCGTTATGAAAGAAGATGTTGCAGAAATTGATGGCACTGTAATTTTTAAAACATTACCAAAAGTCGGAATAAACATTCGTGGGCGAGGTAGAGAATTATCGAAGGGTGATCTTGTACTTTCATCGGGCACAATAATTACGCCTCCCGTGCTCGGACTTCTTGCAAGTTTAGGTCATGCAACTGTGAAAGTATATCGCAAACCAAAAGTATCTGTTATCGTAACAGGAAATGAGTTAAAGAAATTTTCTGAACGGGTAAAGATTGGACAGATTCGGGATTCGAACTTGCCCTCGTTATTGGCTGCTTTGCAATCACTCGGTATTCAAGCTGAATATGGGATGATTGTTAAAGATCAAAAAAGCAAAATCAAAAAAGCAATACATAAAACTCTGAGAAAGTCAGATATAATAATCACAGCCGGAGGCGTCTCTGTTGGCGATTACGATTTCGTTAAAGATGTTTGCAGCAGTCTTGGAATAAAGACAGTATTTTGGCGTGTCGCAATCAAACCAGGCAAGCCGTTATTCTTTGGAACCAAATGTAAAAAATTAATCTTCGGTGTTCCCGGTAATCCAGTCGCTGCCCTACTCTCATTTTATTTATTCATCAAGCCGACACTGTTGCGAATGATGGGACAAACCGAAAAACAAAACATCATACAAACTGCCGTACTTGAATCCGATTTAAAAAAAAGAGCAGGCAGGTTAGAATTTGTTCGAGGTATTCTTATAAAAAAACCGGACGGCAAATTAGTAGTTAACCCGACTAAAGGGCAAGATTCACACATGATCGGCGGACTTGCTAACGCGAATTGCCTGATTCATTTCCCGAAGGAGGAGAATTTTATAAGCAAAGGTTCAATTGTGAAAGTAGAGTTAATGAATTGGGTAGAGCAATGAGCGAAGAGCAAAGAGCTTTGAGCGATGAGCAAAGAGCAACGAATAACGAATAACGAACAGTGAACAACAATCAAATGACAAATGACAAAATAAAAGGCAAGATAGTAGCCCTAAGCATTAGCACAAAAAAAGGAATCCCAAAAACTAATGTTGAAACGGTATCGTTGCGCGAGAATTGGGGAATAGAGGGGGATGCACATGCAAGCGATTGGCATCGGCAAATTAGTTTACTTGCAATAGAGAGTATCGAAAAAATGCGAGCACTCGGCCTGAACGTTCGACCCGGTGCTTTTGCTGAAAACATAACAACCGAAGGTATCGATTTGATGCACCTTCAAGTTGGTGTTAGGTTACTTATCGGTGAAACTGAATTAGAAATAACTCAAATTGGAAAAGAGTGCCACTCACGTTGTGCAATTTACTACTCTGCCGGTGATTGCGTAATGCCGAAAGAAGGAATTTTTGCAAAAGTTATTAAGGGGGGTAAAATATATTTAGACGATGAAGTTCATTGCAAACAAGTCGAATTCAAGACACAAATTTTGTCGAAGTAACAAATGTATCGCGACGTAACAGGAATTATTCTTGCGGGCGGTCGAAGCATTCGAATGGGCGAGAATAAAGCGTTTTTAAAAATCGGCAATCTGACCGCAATTGAAAGAGTACGCAATTTCATGCAATCGCTATTTACAAATGTGATATTGATAACGAACTCACCTGCAGAGTATAGCTTTTTAGGTCTTGATACTTATGAGGATGTTTATAAAAATATGGGACCGCTTGCAGGGATACATTCAGGATTGCTGAATTCAACAGCCGAGAAAAATTTTATACTCTCCTGCGATTTGTTGTTAATGAAAAAAGAAATTGTCGATTATATAATTAATTATGAAACGAGCAAACCGATCACGGTTTCTAAAGCAGAGGGATTCGTTCAAACACTTGCGGCTGTTTATCAAAAACGTTGTATCGATTTTGTAGAAAAAATTCTTTCCGAAAATCAAAAGTCAGAAAATCCGAAGAAGAAAGAAAATAATTTATTAATATTGATCGAGAAGGCAGGAGCTGAAATAATTAGCATCGAAAACCACTCTGGCTATAACAAGAATGTTTTTTTTAATATGAACAATAAATCGGATTATAAGGAAATTCTAAAAATCTTAAATTAATCATTCGCTGAACTCATTATAACGCCTAAAGCAATTGTCCTGACTTTTTCTTCGCATTTATCTGCACGCGATGGGATGAGTATCGGAATTTTACCACCTACTATTACCTGTGCGTGCGGCAAGCCGGCAAAATATTGAGTGCTTTTTGCCAAACTGTTTGCTGCCTCGATGTTCGGAGCTACGATAATTTCGGCATTACCGGCAACATCGGAGCGGATATTTTTTTCAGCGGCGGCTTGTTCACTGACGCAAACATCTAAAGCCATCGGTCCATCGATAACACATCCGGTTATTTTCCCATCACGGTTCAACTTCGTAATTTCAGCCGCATCAACAGACGATTGTAATTTCGGATTAACTTTTTCAGATGCCGACAATAATGCCACTTTTGGATTCGTGTTCCCTAACGCGTGTGCAACTTTTATAGCATTCTGTATGATTGAAATTTTTTCATCAAGATTCGGTGATAAATTAAGCCCGCCGTCGGTTATCATCAGTAATTTATTTTCTTTATGAGTTTCAAAAATAAATACATCGCTGAAAAGTTTTCCTGTACGTAAACTGTTTGCAGGGTCGAAAACCGATTTCATCAAAGTCGAAGTATCCACCGAACCTTTCATCAGAATATCGCACGTTTTGTTGTGGATGAGTTCGAAAGATTTTGCAATCGCTTTTTCAGTTTCAACTTCATTGTAGAAATGAAAATGGTGTGAACTTCCTAACAAGTTAAGCGTTTGCCGGATAATAGATTCATTTCCGACCAAATGGAATTCAGCTAAATTCACTTTTGCGGCTTCGACAACAGCAGCGAGTGTTTCTTCGTTATGCGGTTGAACAACAACAACAGATTTGCCCTTTATCGAGAGAGCGTATGTGAAAAATTCTGTAAAGTTCTTAATCATGAAATTTGGGATTTATGAATTATTCAGCCAGAGGCTGATCCGCCTTTGGCGGAGATTTATGATTTTTAGTAATTTCTATTTCCATTCGATATTCAATATGACTTAGGTATTTCAGTGCCCTTTAAAACCCGGATTGCTCCTTTTGCTAACGCTTTCATTTCATCGTCAGTGGTAAAAACTAGCACTTGAGAAATAAATTTAACTCTTTCGGTAATCCAATCTGTTAACATTTTCGATTTTGCAAGTCCGCCGGTGATAACAATTGCATCCACTTTTCCTTTCAGTACTGTTGTCATCGAACCGATTTCTTTTGCGATTTGATATGCCATAGCCTCATAGACTTCGCGTGCTTTGTGGTCGCCGGACTTTATTCTGCACTCGACTTCTTCAGCGCTGTTTGTTCCTAAGTATGCAACTAAACCGCCGTTACCCATAACAAATTTCCTGAGTTCTTGGTCAGAGTATTTTCCTGATAATGCTAACGTGATAAATGGTTGAAGTGGAAGTCCGCCGGTTCTTTCGGGAGAGAAAGGTCCATCGCTGGAAGCATCGTTAACGTCAATAATTTTTCCGTTTCGGATGGGCGCGACTGAAATTCCTCCGCCTGTGTGAGCTATGACGAAAGAAGATTTTTCGTAATCAAGGTTTAACTTTTCTGAAGCATTGCGGGCAGCTTCGTGCAAGCTTAATGCGTGCGATAAACTTCGACGTTCAATTTCAGGATGTCCCGAATATCTTGCAAGCGGTTCAAACTCATCCACTGAAACAGGATCCACAACATAAGCTTTACAATGAGCCTCAACAGCGATTGTATAGGCGAGGGCACAACCAAGATTAGAGGCGTGTTCACCTTGCAAGTTTGCACGGGCGTCAACAAGCATTTTATCGTTTACTTCATAAACTCCGCCTTCAAGCGATCGGAATAATCCGCCCAACGTTACGACAGCATTCAATTCTTTTAAGTTGATGTTATTTTGGTGCAGCCATTTATCAATTGCACTAAATCTGAAATCAAACTGATTCCATATGTGGGGATGAGCTTTAATTTCTTCAGCCGCATGGCGTAAAGTTTCCGCCCGTATCTGCTCGAAGTTCGAAAAGATAGCAATTTTTGTAGAGGTAGAGCCGGGGTTAATAACGAGTATTTTATAAGGATTCATCGAAAGAGATACTTTTTTGTTCTAAATATAAGATTCGTTTTTATAATCTACAAGCTAAATAATAGAGCCGATTCAATTTCTTGAAACGGCTCTGTACAAAACCGATGTTATTGGTGGGTTCAACAGTTTTATCGTATTAAAATCATCTTCTTTGATTGTATAAATGACACCCGTAATGGTGAGCTTGCAGAATGGACGATCAGTCTGTAAAAATACACACCACTTGCTACCGGCTGAGTCGCATTATTAGTCGCGTCCCATTGAATTGTTTTAAATCCCGGTTCTTCAACTCCTTCAACAAGTGTTGTTACTTCTTGCCCCAATAGATTGTAAACTTTTAAAGTTACCCTCCCGGCTTCTGACAGTCGATACTTGATAGCAGTGCTTGGATTAAATGGATTCGGATAGTTTTGAAAGAGTTCGTACGTCTGTGGAATTGTTACCGGATCGTTCACGTCCAACAGTTTCATAGGATTGAAACTAAAAACATCGTCAACCTTTAAAGGGAAATATGGTACTATCCGTAAAGTATCTCCATCGGTGAATGTAGAATTTGAATCTACTAACCGTGGAGCAAGAGTATAATAAATATCGAACTGCTCGTGGTAGTCGCTTAAATTCCGTTTCGTATAAAAAGTGTCGGCAATCTCGCTATATGTAGAAGAGAAGATATACAAGAATTCACTTCCACCTAACGGGTGTGTTGTCGGGAACCACTTACCATCAATCTTTCCTTTTCCAACATATTCACCAGTAGATCGATAAAGTGTGTCGTTCCTTTCGACTATTGCAATATTCAACTGTCTCTCAGTGCCGGTTTTGTGATTACGTTCCCATACGGTAAATGGAACAGTTCTGCCTAA
The DNA here is from genome assembly GCA_030682385.1 of Bacteroidota bacterium. GTDB lineage: Bacteria > Bacteroidota > Ignavibacteria > UBA10030 > BY39 > JASEGV01. The sequence goes on along the minus strand of JAUXOG010000139.1, from coordinate 2,619 downwards.
GTCCGGGTTTCCGAGCGGGAACTTTTCGTAATCCTGGAATAAGAAACCCGCTCCGTTCTTATCTAATACAAAAGGAACGAAGGATGAATCAATAATACCAATAGGGGGTCTAACAAAAAAACCAGCAATATAACGATAGGCTTTTTGAGTTAATGTTGTGCTGAAACGTATCTCGATTGTTCTCAAATCCTCGATGTCAATCGCGCTCCTTTTTCCTATGAAGTTTGATAAACGGGGATAAAAAATACCCAATTCTTTTACATCTGCATTTAACGATGGTGTAGTACCTTTAAACCATTTATTAGACGCCGGGATATATGTAGCTGAACTGATACCTTTAGCCGTGGTGATGTTCCCCCGCGTTAGACGAAATCCATCAGTAACAGGGATATTGTGTCCCAATAGATTTGGTAATTCATGTTTTTTCAGCAATGTATCACCGCGTGAAATATTCAACAAATTAAAAATTGTTTCACCAAACGGGTTTTTGGTTATTCTTATTTGATACTCGTGGTTCTGTATCCCCAATGAATCTACAAGCCGGATTCCAAAACTTCCTTCGGCTTGTCCGCTCGTATGCTGTGGATATTCAAACCTCGGTGGAAAAGTATAATCTTCAACACGTAGATAAACAGTGTCAATCCACTTAATATAGTATCCGCTATATATATCGATTACGATAGGTAAAACATAACCTGATGGTGTCGAGGGAGAAATATCGAATACTGCGTATGATTTTGTATTTATATCGTAAGGTGGATACGAAGAAGCATTAGGTAATAAAGTATCATTCACACCGATTACACCTCCCGGAGAAAAAATATATTGATTATATATGATCGGAAAATGAACAGATAAATTAGAAACAGAAAATGGAGATTTATTTTTAACTCCAATTTCATAATGAACATTTTCACCCGGATTGGCTTTATTATCCTGATTAATATTGTCGGCAGCGACATTGAACGATTTAAGTTCGACTGGTCCGAATGTAGTGATACTTGCATTATAATGCCACTTATATCGATTCCCGTCTTTGTAAGAAACATCCAAAATCAAATGATGCGCAGAAAGATCTGGAGTAAGATAAATTTTATTTCCCCAGATGCCGTCGTTCGGATTTTCGTCATTGTGTAATCCATCGTCAAATAATTGGAAATTTACCAAAATATTATCGTAGCCTTTTACCACCTCTGCTCGTATGCTGTCTGCGAATGGTTCGTCTACTCGAACAATTACTTCTGTGGATGTGGGTGATAAATAATTTGTCAATATATCTAACATAGGAATATGCAGCATAACAAAATCAAAAAGTAATTGTGTAAGATATGCATTGCCCCTTAACACATCGATGCTGTGTAAATTACTGCTGCCGCGACCTATAATTGTTGCAAGCACAATTTGTTGAGTGTCGCCCGGACTCATTGATACCGGACCTGTTGACATAGCAAAATAAACATCCGACGGTCGAACCATTTGCGAATTAATCCATCCTTCACCGGTTACCGGATCTCCGGCAAAGGCGAATTTTGTCTTTTTTCCGTTAGGGTCGATCATCGGTGAACCGTCTCTTAACAACCCCTGCATCACATTGTAAGTTTGGTTGTAATATTGCGGGAAATACCATGCAGGGTCGGCGCACGCGGTTCCTTTACAAATAAAATTAAAACTTGATAGATTCAAGTTTATTGTCGAAGGGATTTTTTTCCCTGACCAATGTGCAGTATCATTTTCAATTCCCGTATAAACAACAGGTCCTTGTAGAAGCTTGTAGCCGATTGCTGGTGGTGCTAAACCGTAACCTGCCGAAGGACCATCCATATCAGTGCTGTTGTAGCAGTAAGCAAGATTCAAATTATAATTTGTATCCACACCTACATAGTCATCGAATCCATCACCCAAATCGGGGTCAGACCAAAGTGTGAAGTATAACGAGTCCCAAGTGTAGTTACTTTTGTTAATAATTTCAAATCTTGAAAACACAACATCCGAAAGTAACCCTCCTTTGTCGAAAGCCCAATTAGTTTGTCTGACTTCAACACCTAAAGGTTTGCTCTTGCCCCAAATCCAGTCGTGCGCTGAGGAATCAGCATCGTTATAAACTGTGTACATTAACATATCAGGGAATGATGCCTTCCCTCCCCACATCAAAGCCGGCTTATCAATAGCAGGGTTATACACTCCATCACCGTTGGCATCATAAAATGGCGCCCCTTGTTGAACGGGCCATTCGAAATAGTCGGGATTAAAACCGGCAGAATCTTTTAAAGGTCGTACTTTGTAATATCGATATTCGGGTTTTGTATAATCATCGGGTTGTCCGTTGATAATCATACCGGGTTTATATTCCGAGCCGAAGTGCCCAGCTGTTGCAACTCGAATTTCTTTTCCCGTATCAGTTTGAACCTTTGCCCCCAACCACAAACCAGCTGAGAAAATTGCATGGATTCCACTTCCTTTGGGCCACTCAAAACCGGGTCCTGTAGTCGAATGGTCTGAATAAAACTCACCGTCATTTCGGAACCAGGCAGAGATGCGGTTCACGTCCATTTTTTTCCGCTCGATAATTAATGGTGATTGAGGAGAAGATTGTTTTTTGAAATCGAAAATAGTTTTTTG
>JAUXOG010000124.1 GCA_030682385.1 Bacteroidota bacterium | reverse complement strand
CGAAACATCTAAAAATAGCTCGAATTTGAGGTTTAAGATTCTTCACTTCGTTCAGAATGACTCTTTTGCGTAACTTCAGTTAATAATCAAATTACCTCATATATTTAATGTAAAGAAAGGATCAGTAACATGTTTCAAACCCGTCTTTTTCTCTTTTTATTTTTCTTGTTATTATTAATAGGCTGTAGTCCGAAAACAAGCGAACTTGTTGTGGCTAAATATGGCGATAACGTAGTCAAACTTGGTGAATACGAAAAGTTTTATTCACGCAATATCGGAGGACTGGATGCTGCCAAAAAAGCAACCCAACAGGAACGAGAAGATTTCTTGAATCTCCTGATGAAATATAAATTGAAGCTGCAAGATGCTACAGACAAAAATTTATTAGCCGACCCGGAAATAGTACAGGAACTTAACGAATATAGAACAAGTCTCGCATCTACTTTCATGCTTGAGAAAGAACTTGTTGAACCGTCGCTAAAAAAATTATACAAACGGACAACAGAGGAAATTCGGGCGAGTCATATTTTGTTCAGAGTCGATATGACCAGTTCGCCGGAGGATACTTTGAAAGCATATACAAAAGCTATGGAGATAATAGACCGCGTAAATAAAGGAGAAGATTTTGGTAAACTTGCATTTGAATTCTCTGAAGATCCGTCGGCAAAAGAAAATTCCGGCGACTTGTATTATTTTTCAAGCGGGCAATTAGTACCTGAATTCGAGGATGCGGTTTATGGAATGAAGGTCGGAGAAATTTCTCAGAAGCCCGTTCGAACTGCATTCGGTTACCACATTATCAAAGCAACTGATCGGCAACCGGCAAAGGGGAGTATTCGCATTCGGCACATAATGGCTCGTTTCAATTCGCAGCAACCCGACTCTGCCGATTCTGCATCAGCTTATTCACGAATTGTTGAAGTGCTTGATAGTTTAAAGTCGGGATCCGATTTTCATGCAATCGCTGTATCAAAGTCGGAAGACGGGGGCAGTTCGACTAACGGCGGCGACCTCGGTTTTTTCTCGCGTCGGAGATGGGTGCAACCTTTTGATGAAGCTGCTTTCAAATTAAAAGCCGGTGAGATATCGAACATTGTCCGAACACCTTATGGTTTCCACATTCTTAAGTGCGAAGAACAGAAACCGTTGCAAACTTTTGAAGAAATGAAACCCGAAATTCAACGAACTTTCCAATCGCAACGCTACACTAGTGCGTATAATGATTATATAGCTAACATGAAGAAATCTTTCTATTTTTCAATTGATGAAAATGTGGCAAATCTTTTTGTGAGTGAATTAGATTCAACAAACACTACGAACGATAGTGCCTGGGATGCAACTGTAACCGACGATATCAGAAAAATGATTCTAATCAAAGTTGGTACACAAAGTTTAAATATCGATTCGGTAATTAATATGTTAACCAACAGGCAAGATTTCCGTGATACTCCGTTAAAAAAGCACGACCTGATGAAACGTTTCGAACGGATCGGCGATTTGGCGTTACTCGCTGAAAATTCTAAAAATCTCGAAACTCGCTTCCCTGATTTCAAAAGTCTAATGCAAGAATATCAGGATGGTGTTGTTCTTTATAAAGCCGAACAGTTGGAGGTTTGGAATAAATTAAATATCTCGGATACTTTGATTCACGAATTTTTCAATAATAACCGTGAGAGGTTTAAATTTCCGGGACGAGTTGACTATAGTGAAATATATGCAACGTCGGATAGTGTAGCAGCCGAAATAATGAATAAACTTCAAGCAGGAGAATCTTTCGAAAAATTAGCTGATCAATATAACGAGGAACCACAGCTAATAGCCAGCAAAGGTGCGCACGGGTTAAAGAGCATCGAAGAAGATGAATTCGCTAAGATGTGTTGGGATATGGAGATAGGTTGGATTTCGCAACCAATATTTACTGAAGATGGTGGATACAGCATTCTCAAAGTAAACTTGAAGGAACCTTCACGTGTTAAAACTTTCGAGGAAGCCGGTGTCGAAGTATCGAACGCATTTCAGGAGTATCAACAAAAGCGTTTAGAGACTGAATGGTTAGAAAAAATCAAAACGAAATATCCGGTACAATTATTCCCGGAACAATTGCAAAAAGCTTTTACTGATCCTGCAAAATGAATATCAGATTTTTTTTAATATTAACTTTTCTATTAGCAGTCGGCGGTTGTCAGAATAACGATCAGCCGCCCGATTATATAGCGCGTGTCGGGAATTCGTTTCTCACACAGTCGGATATAATTGAGAATGTCGGTTCGGTATCCGATACTTCGAATTTGCAGGTTCGTATTTTTGTAAATAAATGGATTGAAAACGAAATGCTGTTTCAAGAAGCTTCAGAAGAAGGCCTTGCCGGATCAAAAGAAATTGAGCGGCACGTTGCTGAAGTTCGCAAGCAGTTGGCAATCCAAGCCCTCATCGAGAATAAAATCTACAACGACACGGCAGCATTCAATGAAGAAAAACTGCGTAATTATTATTCGAAACACTCGAATGAATTTGTACTTCGCGAAGATGTTGTACGATTAAATATTGCTTCATTCACCGATCGACAGCATGCGACCGAATTCCGCAATCTGATTCTGAAAAACAAACAGTGGAACGATGCGCTGGAATATTTTCAGACCTACGATACAAAAGCATCATCAATACACTCAGAAATCTCCGGAGCCTTGTTTACACAACTCACAGTTTATCCAGCCGAGTTGTGGAAAGTTATTCAAAACCTTTCTACAAAAGATATTTCATTTCCGATTAAGAGCGGCGACCTGTTTTACGTTGTACAAATAATAGAAAAATATCCGCAAGGCTCGAAAGCTGAATTGGCTTTAGTTAGAAACGAGATAGTTCAGAGGTTAATTACTCAGGAACGTCGCTTCAAATATGATAGCTTGATTAGCTCATTACGAAAAAAATATAACATTGAACTGAAGATAACACAAGATGAAAAAAAATAAAACGATAGCGATAACTTCATTTATCCTCCTGCTAACTATAATTATGGGTTATTCCACGTATGCTCAGAAAAGGACGTTGGACAGGATAGTGGCTGTGATTGGAAAGGAAATTGTACTCGAATCCGATTTGCAGCAACAGATAGAATTTTATGTAATGAACAACAGGATTGACCCTGAAACTCCCGGTTTAAAGGATCAGGTTTTAGATATGTTGATAAACGAAAAACTAATCGTTGCGAAAGCTATCGACGATACGAATGTTGTAGTTACTGAAGATGAAATCACTCAACAGCTTGATGCTCTATTGCAGCAGAATATACAGCAAACCGGTTCAGAACAAAAATTAGAAGAAATATACGGTATGCCTCTCAGCAAAATAAGAAGAGAATTCCGTGATGAGATGCGCAAGAAACTTCTCGCTCAACGGATGCAGCAGTTCCGATTTGCAAACATAAACGTCAGCAGAAGAGAGACGGAGGAATTTTTTGAAGCATTCCGCGATAGTTTACCGGATGCTGAGGAAGAGGTTGAACTGTATCATATCTTGAAAATACCATCTAAAAGCGCTGAGGTTTTAGGTAATGTAAAAACATTAGCTGGAAAAATTTTAGACAGTATAAAAGCCGGCGGTGATTTTGCAGATTTTGCAAAGCGATATTCAGAGGACAAAGGATCAGCCCTTGCCGGTGGCGATTTGGGATTCACACGACGCGGACAGTTTGTGAAAGAATTTGAAGAAGCTGCCTATACTTTGAAAGAAGGACAAATTTCAGGGCTTGTTGAATCGACTTTCGGGATTCATATAATTCAGTTGATTGAACGGCGTGGCGAGAACATTCATACGAGGCATATTTTATTCAAAGTTGAAGCCGACGAAAAATCAGATGTCGCTGCTGTTGAGCTACTCAATAAAATAGCCGATAGTGTACGCGCAGGCGGTAACTTTTCGGAATTTGCTAAACGCTATTCGGACGATTCCGAATCAGCTTCAATTGGCGGGTTTATCGGTCGTGTTCCGCTCGATCAGTTGAGTAAAGACTTTATTGATTCTGTCGCTGAATTGAATGAGGGGGAAATCAGTCAACCCTTGCTGGTAAAAACAGGAACTTCAGGCGGTTTTCAAATAGTTTATCTTAAGAAGAGAATTCCTGCACATAAAATTTCTTTAGCAGCCGATTGGCAAAAAATTGAAATGTACGCTTCAAACTTTAAACGGAATAATGAATTCCAAAAATGGATTCAAGAGTTAAGAAAAGAAATATTCTGGCAAGTACGCTGAAAATAAATTTATGAAGGATAAATTAGTGAACAGGGATTTAACAAAATTAGACGATGTAGAAGCAGTAAAACTGTTACAAGAAAATTTTAAATCTATCAGGAAGGAAATAGGAAAGGTAATTATAGGGCAGGATGAAATTATCGAGCAGCTCTTAATTTCACTTCTTGCTCGCGGACACTGTTTATTGGTGGGAGTTCCAGGACTTGCTAAAACCTTGTTAATAAAAACTCTTGCCCAAGTTCTCGATTTAAAATTCAGTCGAATTCAGTTCACACCCGATTTGATGCCAAGCGATATTACAGGGACAGAAATTTTAGAAGAAAATATTACAACCGGTACCAAGTCGTTTAAATTTATTAAAGGACCTGTCTTTGCAAATATAATCCTCGCCGACGAAATTAACCGAACCCCTCCTAAAACACAAGCGGCTCTTTTGGAAGCTATGCAGGAACATCATGTAACTGCAGCCGGTGAAAAATATATTTTAGAAGAACCATTTTTTGTTTTGGCAACTCAAAACCCGATAGAGCAGGAGGGAACTTATCCGCTTCCTGAAGCCCAACTCGACAGGTTTATGTTCAACTTGTGGCTCGATTATCCTTCACGCACAGAAGAAATCGAGATTGTGAAATCGACTACAAGTTTATATTCATCCAAATTAAAACAAATTTTGGATGGCGAGGAAATTTCATTCTTTCAGGATTTAGTCCGCCGCGTTCCTGTGGCTGATAACGTTGTTGAGTTCGCGGTTGATTTAGTTGCCCGGACACGCCCGAACGGAAAAGGAACTCCTGAGTTTATTAAAAACTGGCTAAGCTGGGGAGCGGGTCCGCGTGCATCGCAATATTTAATTTTAGGCGCAAAAACAAAATCTATTATCGAAGGCAGGCACACACCTGATATCGATGATGTCCGGAAAATGGCAGGACCTGTGTTGCGCCATCGCATCGTTCCCAACTTTAACGCAGAAGCCGACAGCGTTAGTCCAATTCAAATAGTCGAAAAATTATTATCGGCTGTTTAATTATGATTACAAAAAAATATTTTCGCACACTTGTCCACCGATTCATTTTTTTATCGATTGCATTCACTCTTGTTTTGCTATCTCAGGAAAATCAGAAGTATTGGATTTATTTTAAAGATAAGGGAGAATATTCACAGCAAGCCGGAATTTTACAAAAGGGGACCACAGCTTATTCGTTAGCTACTCAGCAATTAACTGAGAGTGCATTAACACGGCGTGCTAAAGTTCTACCAGTGGATCAATTAGTAGATTATCAGGATTTACCCCTGAATGAATCTTACATTAAATCAATTCAACAAATCGGAGGCGAACTCCAACAAAAAGTACGGTGGATGAATGCCGCAAGTTTTTTCCTCTCTACAGATCAAATAATTCAAATACAAAATTTACCATTCGTTGAAGCGGTGAAACCAGTCGCTCGATTTTATAGAAAAGATTTGATAGATACGGGTGAAGGCGTTAATAATTCGTTCCAAAAAACTTTAGGTTTTGATTACGGCTTATCGATGGCGCAATATGCGGCTGTAAAAATTCCGGAGGTTCATGAACTTGGAATAAACGGAGAAGGTGTTCTGGTTGGCATGCTCGATACAGGATTTCGTTGGCGCTTACACGAGTCGCTTAAAAATACAAACGTAATTGCCGAACGCGATTTCATAAATAATGACGACACTACAGCAAACCAACCGGGCGATCCAAACGGACAGGATTCGCACGGAACTCTGACTATGTCAATCGTCGGTTCAAATATGCCCGGAAAAGTTATCGGTCCTGCTTTTAAATCCAATTTTATACTTGCTAAAACTGAATATGTGCCTACCGAAACACAAATCGAGGAGGACTGGTGGGCGGCTGGAATTGAGTGGATGGAAAGCCGCGGTGTCGATGTAGTAAGCAGCTCACTTGGCTACAACATATTTGATAACGGACTTGGATACAGATGGGAAAATGGTGATTTTGATGGTAAAACCGGCGTAACAACAAAAGCTGCCGCACGTGCTGCTCGACTCGGAGTTGTGGTTGTAACTGCTATGGGTAACGAATCCAACGGTGATGGTATCCGTGGCACCTTAATGTGTCCGGCTGATGCCGATAGCATTTTATCTGTTGGCGCAATTTCGATTGCAGGGAATTTAGCATCTTTTAGCTCGACAGGACCGACTAATGATGGACGGGTGAAACCCGATGTAGTAGCTCCGGGCGTAAGTGTTTATAGTGGAGTAATTCCAGGTCCGTCAACTTATGGTTACTCACAAGGGACATCTGCATCAACTCCAATTACGGCTGGTGTTGCTGCTCTGTTGTTGTCAGCGCGATATGAGCTTACACCAGTTCAAGTTCGCGATGCTCTTCGCAATACAACCGATCGTGTAGAAGTTTCCCGATTCCCGGCTCATCCAAATAATTTTGTCGGATGGGGAAGAGTGAACGCACTCAAAGCTATATGCTACCCGAGCATACATAGCATAGATAGGAGTTTGAGCAATTACTACATTGCAAATTATGTTGGTAAGTCCGGTGGCATATTAGGCGATTCTGTTTACTTGGTTTTTTCATCTAATATGGTTTCGTACGATACTTTGAAGATGGATAAATATTTTGGGTCTTCTAATAGTTCTAACGGTTCATATCGTGTTTTTTTACCAGCTATGTCTGTTGGTGCAAAAGTTAGTTTTTATATCATTGCGGTAGATTCGAGTAAACAATTCATACGATTTCCGCAAGAAAGTTCAAAAGCATATTTGTTTTCTTATGGTAGCACACAAATTATTCTCGATACTTTAGAACAACCACAATTACCTACTAAATTTGAATTAAGTCAAAACTATCCGAATCCTTTTCCTACTCCTTTTAATCCCGGTACAACAATTCGTTTTGATTCTCCAAGCAGTTGTGAAGGAACAATTATCGTCTATAATTTATTAGGCGAAAAAGTTTTGTCATTACACAATGGATTGATTCGAGAAGGAATAAATTATTTCTACTGGAACACTCGGAATAATCAGGGTATAGAAGTCCCAAGCGGAATCTATTTCTGCCAAATTCGGACGAACTCATTTGTTGCCGACCGCAAGATGGTTCTCATACGGTGATATTTTTATGTTTATAGGTTTTATTTCTATAACATTAGGAGGAAGTTGGTTATTATTCATCCTACTCGGATTGATATTTATTTTTCTTACAGTTTTATTTTATAAATACACCATCCCGCCATTACCCACATTAAGAAAGTTATTTTTATCGGTTATTCGGTCATTTGCTCTAACGCTGCTTCTGTTTGTTATTTTTGAACCCATCATAAGTTTTATCAACATCGAAAATAAAAAACCGACAGTTGCAATTCTTCTTGATAACTCACAAAGTATGACTGTCTCTGAGAAATCGGCACAACAAATTACTGAACTAAGAAAAATACTTGATTCAAAAATAATCGAGAATAATTTAAAAGGAACTGCACTAACTTATTATACTTTTTCATCGGGACTTACAAAGTTAAAAGAATATTTTTCAGGCGCAGTAAATTATTCCGGCGAAGTAACCGATATTGCAGCAGCATTAAATAGTTTGAAGGATGAAACTAAAAACGAAAACCTGCAAGCGGTTGTGCTTATATCGGACGGAAATTATAATCAAGGTAAAAATCCTGTTTATTTGGCTGAAGGTCTGAATGTTCCTGTTTATACAATCGGCATCGGCGATACTTCGGAACAACGGGATGTGTTGATAGCTAATGTTCAAACGAATAATATTGCTTATGCACAAACACGGATTCCGGTTGATGTTACTGTTAAATGGTCGGGTTGCAGCGGCGAGAACGCTGAAGTCGTTCTGTCCGAAGGCAAGAACATCATCGATAAGAAGACGATAAACCTGAACAGCGGTGGTGCTGAAACCCGCATACGTATGTTTTATGAGGCTCATGAAGAAGGGACTAAGAAAATTACTGTTAATGTTTCCAATATTACCGGTGAGCTTACAGAAAAAAATAATTACAAATCGGTTTTTATAAAAGTATTAAAGAGTAAACTGAAAGTTCTGATTCTTGGCGGCGCACCTTCAGCCGATGTAACCGCAGTAAAACAAGCTCTCTCCGAAGATCAGCATATTGAATATCTTTCGTTCACACAAAAGAAATTGGGAGAATTTTATAATCATAAAATGTTAGATGGTAAGGAGAAGACGTTTTCGCAGAGCAGTCTTGATTCGGCTGATTGTATCGTGATGATTAATTTCCCCACTGTTATTACGTCGAAAGAGATATTCGAACAGATTAAAAAAACTATCGGCGACCAAAGGAAATCAATCTTATTTATCAGCGGGAAGGACGTGGATTATACGAAATTGCGATCGATTGAGGAATATCTCCCTTTTAGCTGGACGAATGTAAATAGCAACGAGCTATTCGTGTTTGCAGCAATTCACGAAAAAAATAAAAATCATCCGTTGCTGAATATTGAAACTGCTGCTACTTATGAAGGATGGAATCAATTACCGCCGGTTTTCAAAACTCAAACTCAATTCCGCTCCAAGATTGAATCCGATATATTAGCAACTATAAAAGTCCAAAACATTCAAATAGATGAACCACTGATATTAACTCGAAATATCAATCGGTATAAGTCGGCTGCTATAACAGGATATGGGCTATGGCGGTGGCGACTTCTCGCGCAAGGGAATATACAAACCGAACGGTTGTACGCATCGTTTCTAACACACACAATTAAATGGCTGACCACAAAAGAAGATGAAAAAAAAGTACGAGTTGTACCGGTGAAGGAAGTGTTCACTACAACCGACCCAATTGAATTTACAGCTCAGGTATATGACGATCAGTATCGGCAGTTGGACGATGCGGAAGTTAACGTTGCTATCAAGTCCGATAACGACCAGGCAAAAATAATTTTAGAAGCTATTGGGAATGGAAGGTACGAGGGTGCTATAACAAATCTCTCCGAAGGTGATTATGTTTATTCTGCAAATGCGG
>JAUXOG010000115.1 GCA_030682385.1 Bacteroidota bacterium | reverse complement strand
AGTGTCCCCCGCAGGGGGACACTTATGCTTCAGCCGTTCATCCGCTTGATAGACGAAGTGCCGCTTCGTATTTCTAATATATTTTATAGTAATCATAACTTATTGTTTATAGGCTGAAGCATTGCTCATCCGCCCGCCGATGGCCAAAATGTTCCGCCGAAGGCGGAAAGCGAAGCGGCATTTTGGCTATCGTCTGGCGGCACAACGCAACGCCGAGCACCACGCTTTTCTATCAAATCAGCGAGGCGTTGAACGAACACTTTATGTTGTGCATTTACCAAATGAGTGAGTGTCGATTGTGCCGCCTGTTATAGGCAGTAAAACTTTTCTATGGGTCTTCATGAGTCAAAAACACTCTGTAAACTTCTCGTGCGTAGTATTTAGCAAATCGAATCATTCTGAACAAAGAAAGGATCGCAAGAGATACCGGAATGACAGCAATTTGCCAACTGATGAACAGTGCCGTGAGAACCGTAAGAATCAAGAAGCAGATGGTTAAACCTCTAAAGAGAGAATAGTTGCCGTTGAAAATGTCAATCCTCGCCGTGAGGTTCTTGTTGAATAGCCAACTGTAGACCAGCCTACCATAGTCTTTCTCTTTTACCTCTCCAAACTTGACGAAGACCTTCGATTTGACTTTATCTGTTTCGTGCTCGTCAAATAGCGTTTGTGCAAAACGTGGTTTCTTGGTCAGCCAATGTGTTGGGATCCCGTTGAAGAGTTTCCATAAAATGGTTTCAAACAGATTACCAAGAGAATGCAGAATGTGGCCAAGACCGTAGGCGATGACAATGAAGATGGCTGAATCACCTAACTTTCCAAAATCGAAGAGAGGAATTCTCAATGCGAACTGTAGGATTGTGTTTGTGAAGAAAAGCAGTGTCACGCTGGGTACAAGAATACCGACGAACTCATAGAAAGAAAACTCTTTTTTCATAACCTCACTTGTCTAGTAGATTTAGTGGATCCGATTCGCCAAACACTGTCACGGTCTTATCTGAACCAAACTTGATAAGGAAATGATGACCATTGCGTGTTGTTACTGAGTACCTGTTTTTCTCCGCTTCCCCTTCGATGGTGACGTTCATTCCTTCTGCGCCTTCTTCAGACTGATATCTTCCGTCGACGGTACCATCGTTCTCTCCGAGGTGTCTCTTTTCGGAGATGACTACAAGTCTCGGTTTGCCTCCGATGATTGCTTCGTAAAGTTCCTCCGAGTAGCAAGACTCCAAACCGTGATGAGGGGCGAGGAGAATTGTCAAGCCGTATTCCGCCAGTTGGTCCTTTAAACTTGGCTGATTGGTAGTCTCGCTGTGCCAGTTTGTAAACTTGGATGAATACGAGAAAATTGAATATCGCTTCTCTGAGCCGTTCTCCTCTTCAAGCAGGTGAGCAAAGCACTCTGGAGTCATATCTCCGGGGATGAGTAAGGAATTTGGGCCATACTTGTAATAGAAAAGAATGCTGCATCCATTCCCATACTTGTGATCACTGTCGGAATGAATTTCTCTTACCTCAGGTGGCCGGATATAGTAGATTCCGTACTCAGCTTGGATGACAGTAGTGTATTTGGATTTATACTGGATAGTTTGTAAAGGAAGGGTTCGTTTCTCGAAGAGCGCTCTGTATTTTTTGAGGTTTGCATGATCATCAATTGCGTCGAAATCAAATCCTTCATCCTCGTTCTTGTCGTGTGGACAAGTTAGCAACCCCATTGAGAGCTTTTCGAGTTTTTCGACTTCTGATATGTGATCGGCGTGAGGGTGGGAGATCACAACTTGAGCGAGCTGCTGCTTAGCGTTTCCAGCCTCGTATTTCGTTAGATGAGGCAAAATATGCTCTTCTACAAAGTCGATTGGTGAAAATTCATCTGAAGCACCAAGGTCATAAAGCATTCCGTGGTTGTTGGGGGTGCGAACAAAAACAGATAGCCCTCTTCCGACATTGAAGACCCAAATGTACGTGTCAGTGTTTTTTGACCAATTCGGAATGTTGTTCATGTCTAAAAAGTTTTATTGCCTATAACGTTTGTGCTTTACGCCGTTTGTTTTGCCGCTAGGATAGACTTTTTTTTGCGGCAAAACAAATGGAGCGAACTCTATAACTTCAGCCAAGCTGAGCTTCAACCCCGACCTATCAAAAAATGTGAGCGTCGTAAAGCAACGTTGTTATGTGCCGTTTTATTTCGCAACTTATTCGATTCCTTTTTTAACTTCAAGCACAAAGAAGGTAATACTGGCTAGTATTATTGTCAAAGTAATTGAAGCAAACAAACTTCTGACAAACAAACGTGTTTTGGTGTATCCAAACTTTGAGAAATATTGAAAATAAAACCACATTGTATAGGAAATGTAAAGGAATGTCATCCAACTGTATACAATTTTTAAAACACTTAGATTAGTATAGAATATTGTCAATATTGTGAATAACGATGCAATCAATAATTCTCCTGCCGACTTATATGAATTTAAGATTACATGTTCTGTGTAATTTTGCTTACTTGTTCTAAACCACAAAAAGCTGATAAGTCCATATATGGGAATAGTTAGAAGTACAAATAACTTAGGATATGTTGTTGTTGCTGTTTCAAGTTCTGTTACAAACTCTTTTGAATCGGAACTTGCAAAGTCAGCTAATCTTACTGTTGAATATTCACCGACAATATGTCCAACAGTTATAATCAATATTAAAAGTGTAAAACAATTAAAGTGTTTTGCTCTTTTTCCTTGAATGTAGTCTCTAATGCTATGTCCTGGTCGTGTGAATAATTCCTTAATTGTAAAAAGAAATCCCTTGTCTAAGTGGAAAACTCCGTGAACAAAATCGTGAGTAATCATATGTTTCAATAAAAACCTATGTGTGGTTGTTTTCTGTCCACAGTTTTGGCAGAAACTACCATCTGCTTTTGAGTTGCAATGTAAACAGTTCATAATTTTAGTCTACTTAACAATGATTCCAGCAATAGTTTCATAAAGTATTATTCCTATGATAATTCCTACACCAATTTTGCATTGGTCTGTCTCTGTAACATTTGTTCATCTATTTGTCTTAATATGTTGAGGTTTTTAAGTGTTTTGGTTATCTCACAAAATGGCACATAACGTGTGCAATAAAAACGAACGTATGGAACGAACTATAAATAAATATTTTATACCAAAATGTGAGTGGAATAATTTTTCATTTCACGTTTTTATTGCTGTTATATGTTCGTGTACCAAATTTGTTCTTCATAATATTTTTAAATATTACTTAATTTGCGTCATTATACTTTTTAGCAGCACGCCACATGTTTACGGCGGGCATATATTCAAGACAAATATGTGTAAAATGGGGAACGCCAAAAATATCATTATATGTAATGCTGGTATAGGCATAGATTGTGAATGCACCTTTTTGCAAAGTATCAAGTTCGCTTTTTTTGAGAGTAGTGTTAGAAGAGTGTTCAATATACAAGGGAGCCCCAGAACCAAGAACATAAACCGCTTGAGTGTCTTTGGGAAAAATAATGTCGCTATGTTTAAATGGGTCGTCAACTGTAAATTCAGACCAAAAGGAAAGACCGCTCTGCTGACGAACAGAATATGCGGGAGTTTTACCAACATTTGCTGCTATGAAAGTAATTTCAACCGGCTTCCCAACTACAACAGGTTTTGGAATTATTTCTTGTATTCCTATGTAAGCACGGTTTTCAATTTTAACAGCGTCCCAATTGCTACAAGATTGCCAAAATGTTATAATATTGCCAAGCAGTGCGGTTATACAAATTATAATTGTGAGGCGAACTATCCACCAATGGGGTTGGTCTTGCAATGGAATATTTTTAGAAGACCAGATGCTTTTAAGCATATTATACTTTGTATCGTGTGCGTTGTGTTTAGTTTGGCTATTTGTATTTTTGGCGTATTGTCCCTGTATGGAGATCCCGATGCTATCAGATTTGTTTACCGTGTCATCATTTTTTGCGCCAGTTACATTGTTGCTTTCGGGTTGGGATGTGCCGCTATTTATTTCTTGAGACATATATATTAAATATCATATTAATAATATGAACAATAAAAAATTTGGTGCATGACATATAACATCTGTAAAGACGCATATATGTGCGTATTTATTTATTATAGTTTTTATTTTTAAGTAATTTGATTTCTTTTGAATTATCATCTAAAATCCAGTCTTTTAACAAAAAATCTAATGGGCTTTTAACTTTTGCTATCTCGGTGTTACTTATATGAGTGTAAATCTCGGTTGTTTTAATACTTTAGCCCGTGAGATAGTTCTTTAGTCGGTTTTTGATATATCGTTTACCCCAAGCAGTTTTCAGATACTTTTCTCGCTGGGTAGCATCTCGCTGACAGAGACATCCTTCCCAGTATATCAATCTTACAGGGAGACGATTTTTTGTAGAACTTACTTTTCCATTCTTGTGTTCTTCTAACCGTTGTCTGAGATTATTGTGTTGATACATTTTGTATGCTTCTTTCTGCATACCGCAGCTTCTATAACGATCACAACATACAATAAATCTTCATCTCGTCCGACCACTGACCTGCTTCTTTATCGTCCAATATATACCGCATACGATAAATACGAGCCTCGTGAATATCGGGTGTAATATTTGGTCGTGCATCTTCATAAGGCGATTTTGTATCCTTATCTAATGGCATATACGAAGTTTCTGCCGCACGCTTACTTTGTATAACCACCCCATCGAACTCACCCTTTACCCAGTCGAGCCGGATTTTATCAGGAAGTACTGCTATGGAAAATACCGGCTTTTGTTGGTCAATACTTATCGACTTACCAAGCCCGGTTGCTGGCGGCACTATTCCTAAATCTTCACCTATCGAAACATTGTAATTAGGATGCCGCTTGATTATTACTGCTTTGTCGCGAACCTTCTTCTCAGCTTCATCAAAAATTTTCGTCTTGGTTTCAACAATTGATTGTAAAGAAGTTTTCATAGCTTGTACATCGTTTAATAATTTTAACGTTTCGTTATAATAATTTTGAAACGCTGTCACTTCGTCATCTGTAACATTCAGTGTTGTAGTATAATTAGCAATCTTCTTGGAAAAATTTTCCAGCCATACTACGAAGTCGGGATCTTGATATGGAATGTAATCTTTTCGTGCCATTTTTTTACTCCTTATTTTATTGTTTATAAACTTGTTCCGTTAAGTTCTCACCTGTTTTCTGGGAATACCGACATGCCTTCGGATAATTCCGACCTCCCGCCTGAATGTCGGGCAGGGCTTTCGGAGAGTTCCGACTTCCCGCCTGAATGTCGGGCAGGGCTTTTGGGGCATTCCCAGTCGGGTCGGGGAAGGTCATCGCCAATAGCGCTAAAATCCAAAATTGGCTTAAAACTTACCCATTTTATTGTTCACATATACACCGATAAATATAATAAATATTTTTGGCGTTGTCAAGTTTACGACTTGTCATACCTATCGTGTCGTAGATACTCAAGCAAAATTTTAGTTCCCTTGTTTAAATCCATTATATTCTCTATATTTTAAGCAAATTTTATTACAAATACATAGAATAAATCGAATAATGCTAAACATAATCAAAAAAATATTCGGCGATAAACATGCTAAAGATGTTAAACGTATTCAACCTATCGTTGAGGAAATTAACAAACATTTTGAAGAGTATAAAAATCTTACAGACGATGAGTTAAAAGGTAAAACTGTTGAGTTTCGTAACCGCATTAAAGAAGCTACATCGGAATTAGAAACTGAAATCGCAGAGATAAAAGAAAAACTAAAAGGCGAATTACCCCTCGAAGAAAGTGAACCACTTTGGGATGAACTCGAAGTTCTACAAAAAAATCTTGACGAAACAATCGCTGAAGTTTTGAATGAATTACTCCCCGAAGCATTCGCAGTAGTAAAAGATACATGCCGCCGCTTAGTCGGTCAGTCTTGGGAAATTACAGGACATAAGATTGTTTGGGATATGGTGCCGTTCGACGTTCAGTTAATCGGTGGTGTAATTTTACACGAAGGAAAAATTGCCGAAATGGCGACGGGTGAGGGTAAAACTTTGGTTGCAACATTACCGATGTACCTGAATGCGCTCCCCGGTCGTGGTGTGCATTTGGTAACAGTGAACGACTACCTGGCAAAGCGCGATAGCGAATGGATGGGAAAGATATTCGAGTTCCACGGAATAACTGTCGGCTGTATTCAATCGCAGATGGATTCACAGCAGCGACGTAAACAATACGCATGCGACATTACTTATGGAACCAACAACGAATTCGGCTTCGATTATTTGCGCGATAATATGGTAGTAACTCCCGAAGATTTGGTTCAGCGAAAACATAACTATGCAATAGTTGACGAGGTTGACTCGGTATTAGTTGACGAAGCCCGAACGCCCTTAATCATCAGCGGACCGGTGCGCGGTGAGGATAATAAATTTCAGGAAATGAAACCACGCATTGAAAAACTGATAAATGCTCAAAGAAATTTTGTAACTAAGATTGCTTCCGAGGCGGAAAAATTTTTAGAGGAAGGTAAAACCGAAGATGCCGGTGTGCTTCTGCTACGTGCGTACCGGGGACTACCGAAACAAAAAAAATTAATGAAGCTTCTTTCCGAACCGACCAACAAGCGTTTGATGCTTTCTATAGAAATGGAGTATATGCGCGACCAATCCCGCCGTATGCACGAAATTACCGACGAGCTTTATTATTCGATTGATGAAAAAAACCATTCCATCAATCTATCCGAGAAAGGGCGTGAACTTTTAGCACCTTCTGCTAAAGAGAAGGACTTTTTTATTTTACCCGATGTTGGGACAGAAGTAAGTTTGTTGGAGAACGATACAACACTTTCTGATGAAGAAAAAATTAAAAAACGTGATGAAATCAACCAGCATTATGCTGAACGAAGCGAACGAATTCACATCGTCAATCAATTGATAAAGGCATATTCACTCTACGAAAAAGACGAAGAGTATGTAGTTACCGAGGACGGAAAAGTTGCTATCGTCGATGAATTTACAGGACGTTTGCTTGCGGGGCGGCGGTATTCCGATGGGCTTCATCAGGCAATAGAAGCGAAGGAAGGAGTAAAAGTAGAGCGCGATATGCAAACGCTTGCAACAATCACGCTTCAAAATTATTTCCGCTTATACAGAAAGTTAGCAGGCATGACCGGCACCGCCGAAACTGAAGCATCAGAATTTTTTGATATCTATAAACTTGATGTAATAGTTATTCCAACTAACAAACCGATGGTTCGAAAAGATGACGATGATGTGGTGTATCGGACTATTCGTGAAAAATATAATGCAGTAATTGAAGAAATTGAACAATGCCGCAAAGATGGCAGACCTGTTTTAGTAGGAACTACAAGCGTTGATGTTTCAGAAACTTTGAGTCGAATGTTGAAGCGGAAAGGATTGCCGCACAACGTTTTGAATGCGAAACATCATCAGCGGGAAGCTGAAATTGTTACGAATGCCGGTCTGCCCGGAAATGTAACCATAGCAACAAATATGGCTGGACGTGGAACAGATATTAAATTGGGCACAGGTGTGCGTGAAGCAGGCGGCTTGCATATAATCGGAACTGAACGGCACGAAGCTCGCCGAATCGACAGGCAGTTGCGAGGTCGTTCGGGTCGTCAAGGTGATTCGGGTTCATCACGGTTTTATCTTTCGCTCGAAGATGACTTGATGCGGTTGTTTGGCAGCGATAGAATTTCCGGAATTATGCAGCGACTTGGTTTGAAAGAAGGCGAAGTAATCCAACATCCGATGATTACCCGTTCTGTCGAACGCGCACAGAAAAAAGTTGAAGAAAACAACTTCTCAATTCGTAAACGTCTTCTTGAATACGACAACGTGATGAATCAACAGCGCGAGGTAATTTACACACGCCGCCGTCATGCTCTTTTAGGCGAACATCTTCGCGATGATATTCACTTGATGCTAAAAGATTTTATAGATGATCTGATTGAAAAACATTATGATGAAGGAGAAATTGAAGAGCTTAAAGAAACATTGCGGACTAATTTATTAGTCGAATTCAACATACAACCCGACCGCTGGCAATCGCTCGGTAAAAATGGTGTGGCGGATGAAGTTTACAAAGCGGCAATCGAATTTTATAAACGTAAAGAAGAACGCATCGGCGCTGAGAATATGGCGATGTTAGAGAAAATGGTAACGCTGCAGGTGATTGATGAGAAGTGGCGCGACCATTTACGTGAGATGGACGACTTGAAAGAAGGAATTCACATGCGTGCGTACGGACAGAAAGACCCGTTAATTGAGTATAAAGGTGAATCATTCAAGATGTTTAAAGAGTTATTAGGTTTGCTGATGAACGATACAATTTCGTTAGTATTTAAATTATTCCCAACGCCGACTGAAGCTGTGCCGATGCGGCGTGTCAGACAAACGAGACACGATGAGATGACTTTATCGCATCAGGAATCGCTTGGAATGGGACTTGCAGCAAACCGTCCGCCGGCAAGTTCTGAAGAACAACAGCGAGGTCAACCTCAATCGCCCGGTAAGAAAACTCAGCCAATTCGAGTCAGTGAAAAAGCCGGACGTAACGACCCCTGCCCGTGCGGAAGCGGAAAGAAATTTAAGCATTGCCACGGATAATGTACAAAAGCATTTCCAGAATTAAGTGGTTGACTAAAATGTTCTCTCGATACACGATTTCAAAGAAATCGTTACTCGAGAAACGTAAAACGTTTCGAGAACCGGCAAATTTGGTCGGTTTTCCCCGCCTGCGATAGTTGCTTCAATTGTAGCGGGGCAGGCGAGTGTCCCGACGCTGAAAGCGGAGGGATGTATCGAGAAAACAAACTTATTAGTCAACCTCAAACAAGGAAAATAAATCAGGCTCAACCGTTTCAATAATAATTTATATGAACTCTACCGAAACATCTATATTAAAACAAGAAAATTTCCGCTGTGGTTATGTTGTAATCGTCGGCGAACCGAATGTTGGAAAATCGACTTTGATGAACACGCTCCTCGGGCAGAAAATTTCCATCGTAACCAACAAGCCGCAAACAACGCGACACAAACTTTTAGGAATTCTCTCATCCGAGAGTTATCAAATTATTTTCCTCGATACTCCCGGTTTGCTGAAACCCAAATACAAGCTGCAAAGTTTTATGATGGATGCGGCATATTCCGCTATAAATGATGCTGATGTAGTTTTTATGATGGTAGATGCAGAAGAAAAGGTCGATAAAAAAAATGATTATGATATAACATTCGACCTCATAAAAAAAATTAACAAACCAACTTTCTTAGTCATCAATAAAGTAGATTTAGTAAAGAAGTTCTCGCTTTTACCCATCATCGATTTTTACTCTAATAAATTTCCTTTTGTAGAAATCTTTCCAATATCTGCCTTGAACGGAATCGGAACGGATGATTTACTGAAGAGTGTAGTAGATAGCTTACCCCTTCATCCACCGTATTATCCTACAGATTCAGTGAGCGACGCATCGGAAAGATTTTTCGTTAGCGAAATTATCAGGGAAAAGATTTTCGAAAAATATAAACAGGAAATTCCTTACTCTACAACAGTAGAAATAATAGAATTTAAAGAACGTAAAGTAAAAAAAGATTTCATATCTGCCGAGATTTATGTTGAAAGGCAATCTCAAAAGGGGATACTGATAGGCAAAAAAGGTGAGGCGTTGAAAGCAATAGGCGAATCGGCACGCGCAGACCTCGAAAAATTTTTAGGCAGAAGTGTGTTCCTCGATCTTCACGTAAAAGTGCGCGAAAAATGGAGAGACAGCGAGGCTTGGTTAAATCGATTGGGCTATAAAAGTTAAATGGCAAGCGATAGACTAAAAATAAGTCTTGGTTTTGTTTTTGCTTCACTCATCTGGGGTTCCACATGGCTTGTAATAAAAGCCGGTCTTGAAAGCATACCCCCTTTTTATGGTGCAGCATTTCGTTTTATTTTTGCTGTAATCGTTTTGTGGATGATAATCAAGATTAAAAAAATTCCCTTACCGTTTGATAAAGAATCAGTAAATGTATATTTAATTTCAGGACTGCTTTCGTTCAGCGTTCCATTTGCGATGGTGTATTGGGGGCAGCAATATATTCCGTCGGGACTTTCATCAATCTTGTTTGCTTTATATCCTTTTTTTGTAGGAGTGCTGTCGCATTTCTTCTTACCAAACGAACCGCTGAATATTTTCAAAATAATCGGCGTGGTTTTAGGGTTTTCGGGCATACTTATGATTTTTGCGGATGATATTAGTTGGGCGAGCGAATTAACAAATGCCGGTATGATAGCCATAATCGGAAGTTCGTTTTTACAAGCTCTTTCGTTAGTGTTTATTAAAAAATATGGAAAAGATGTAAATCCGTTTCACCTGAACATCGGCGGTATGGCTATCGGTGTTGTAGTGCTGCTCCTATTCGCTATTGTTTCGGAAGATGTTTCAAAAATCAAATTCGATTTTATTGGAATCGGTTCAATTCTTTACTTAGGAATTTTCGGTTCGGTGGTTGCTTTCTCAATTTATTTCTGGATGCTCAAGCGTGTCGAAGCTGTATATCTTTCTCTTCTCGCATTTGTTACACCGATATTGGCTGTTATTTTAGGAGGAGTAGTATTGAACGAGAAACTCGATTTGCATATTTTTCAAGGCGCCGCTTTGGTGTTGGCTGGAATTTTAATTTCAAACGGTAAACAATTTATTAACACTTTATATAGGAAAAAATTAGTATGAAAAAGTTATTTATAAATTTATTATTAATATTTATGGTGGTACTCTTTGCACAATCTCAGGAATTTTTTCGGGTAGGTAAATTCGAAGCACAATCGGTTTTAGATAAGACCTTCCCCAAATATTTAAGCAAGCCCTTTGATGTTCTTCATTATAAATTGGATGCAAATCTTGCAATGGAGGACAGCAGTTTTTCGGGGACTATGAAAATGAAAGTTTTAATTACTAATCCCACCGATTCACTAACTATGCATTCGGTTGGTTTAGTTTTTACATCATTGAAAGTGAATAGCAGTCAAGTGGCGTATCAATTCTATCCTTCTTCAGAAACTTTTACAACTTATCTGCCCCGCATATTCGTAGCGTCGGAAACAGTTGAAGTTGAAATTAATTATTACCGAAATCTTGCTTTCTCCCGTCATCCGACGCGGTTGGGGTATTATTGGTTTCGGAGAAGCCCCGGTGCACCAAATCATATCGAAGAAAACATCGGTTATACAATGTCGGAGCCTTCCGATGCCCGCTTGTGGATGCCTTGCTACGACGACCCATCTGACAAAGTAACGTGTGAAATTAACGCTACTGTGCCGCAAGGTTATCAAGCTGGATCGAACGGTTTGCTTATTGGAGTTTCACAAAATGGCGATAATACAATCACATACAAGTGGCGCGAAGATTCACCAATTACAACCTACTTGATGGTGATTACTGCCTCGAAGTATTCAAAATATTCACAATTTTATCGACGAGTTACAAACCCAAGCGATAGTATTGAAATTGTAAATTATATGTGGCAGATGGATTCAGCGGGAACAACCTGGAATGCAGTTAAAGCGTTTGAGAAAGTTCCGCAAATGATGGAAGTATATTCAAGAATGTTTGGTGAATATCCGTTTGTAAAGTATGGCCACGCAGTTGCTTATCCGTTTTATTACGGAGGGATGGAACACCAAACATTATCTACAATACATAGAGGTTGGTTGAGTGTTGGCGCCTA